>JAWARX010000111.1:0-7221 GCA_038893155.1 Halalkalicoccus sp. | reverse complement strand
CGACGACGTCACCTTCCCTCTCGAACGTAATCGGGACGATCCGCCGGTCGTCGCCCGATTCCTTCGCCTCCAGCAGCGCCTCCCGGCCGACGAACCCCTCCGGACCTCCCGCATCGAGATCGACCGCGAAGCCGATGCCCGCCTCGTAGGGGTCGAACTCGGGCGTGAGGTCGGTCCCCCACAGCCGGTAGCCCTTTTCCAAACGAAGCGACCCGAGGAACGCGCCGTTGCCCAGCGCGACCATCCCGTGGTCCTGTCCCTGTTCCCAGACGAGGTCCCAGAGCCGGCCGCCGTACTCGGTCGGGGCGTACAGCTCCCAGCCGAGTTCGCCGACGTCCGAGACCCGCAGCGCGAGCACGGGGATCGAGTCGAGGTAGCACTCCCTCGCCTCGAAGTAGCCGAAGGCGTCGTTCGAGAGGCCTTCATCCGTGAGGGGCTGGAGCACCTCCCTTGCGTTGGGCCCCCAGACGCCCAGGCCGCACCGATCGGAGACGTGCGCGTCGATGTCGACCCCCTCGTCGGGCGCGTGCTCGCGGATCCAGCGGGCGTGTTCGGTCGCCGACGCGCCGCCGCCGGTGGTCGCGACGAACCGATCCTCGCCCAGACGGGTGACCGCCATGTCCGCCAGCACGCCGCCTGCCTCGTCGAGCATCGGCGTGTAGCGGATCTTTCCGACCGCACAATCGAGGTCGTTCGCAAAGAGGTGCTGGACGCACTCGAGGGCACGCTCGCCCGTGATCTCGATGCCCGTATAGCGCGAGAGGTCGTAGATCCCGACGGTCTCTCGCACCGCCCGGTGTTCCGCGCCCTGGATCGGCGACCAGCCCTCCGCCAGCCAGCCCGACCGTTCGGGCACGTCATAGGTCTCGAGAAGCGACTCGTTTGCCCCGTACCACTGGGGGACCTCCCAGCCGCCCGACTCGAAGACCTCCGCACCCAGCTCCTTCTGGCGCTCGTAGAAGGGGCTCCGTCTGAGCCCGCGCTGATTCTTCGGTTGCTCGTTCGAGTGGACCAGCTGGTAGACCTCCCGGTACTGCTGGCCGCCGCGGCTCCAGGAGAAGGCCTTGCTCCCCGAGTGGGGCTGAAAGCGCTCGACGTGCGCGCCGCGCACGTCGATTTTTTCGTTCCCGAGCCGCGGAACGCCCTCCTCCATCCACGAGGCGACGACGCTGCCGACGCCGCCCGACTGGGTGACCCAGACCGCGAGCGCCCACCAGAGCCCGTCGATCCCCTCCGTCTCGCCGAGGATGGGCATTCCATCCGGGGTGAACGAGAACATCCCGTTGAACGCGCGCTCGAACTCGCAGTCCCCGAGCGCCGGAACGAGCTCCCGTGCGGCGTCGTAGGCGGACGTGTCGATGTCGGGGTGGGTCGGCTCGTAGAAGTGCTCCTCGGTGAACGCCCGGATCGAGGGCATTTCGTCCGCTTCCTCGGGCGCGCGGATCTCCTCGGGGTCCACGAGCAGCGGCTCGTGGTCGTACGATCCGATGCCGTACGATTCCTGATGCTGGCGGAAGTACAGCGAGTAGTCCTGGTGGCGCAGGATCGGCTGTTCGAGCTCCGCGCTCGCGCCCGCGAGCTCATCGAGCGGCTCGCTCACGAGGTACTGGTGGGCACAGGGAACGAGCGGCACGTCGACGCCGACCATCTCGCCGAACAGCGGCCCCCAGATGTTCGTCGCCACGAGCAGCTCGTCGCACTCGATGCGCCCGCTGTCGGTGACGACCGCCGCGACTGCTCCGTCCTCGACCGCGATGTCGGTGACCGTCGTGTGGCCGTAGAACGCCGCCGCGCCGCGGTCCTCGGCTGCTTTCGCCATCGTCGACGAGACGTCGACGGCGTGCGCTTTCCCGTCGCTGGGCACGTGGTAGCCGCCGTGAATAACCGAGGGATCGACCTGGGGGATCCGGTCTGTGACCTCGCCGGGCGAGAGCAACTCGCCGCCCTCGATCCCCCACGAGCGGCCGTACTCGCGCTTTCGCTTTAGATAGTTCCAGCGCTCTTCGGTGTAGGCGACCTCGATCCCGCCACAGTCCGCAAAGCCGCCGAGGTCGCCGTAGAGATCGACGGTGTACTGGGCGAGCCGGCTCATCAGTTCGTTCTCGGTCGTCTGGAAGACCAGTCCGGGCGCGTGGGAGGTCGACCCGCCGGTCTCGAACAGCGGCCCCTGATCGACGACGACCACGTCCTCCCGGCCCCGCTCGGCGAGGTGGTAGGCGGCGCTGCAGCCGACACAGCCGGCCCCGACGACCACGGTGCCCGCTCGCTCGGGCAGTTCCGAGTCCGCGTTACTGTGACTCATACTGGTGCTCGTCGGTCGTTCCGACAGTCGCATAAGTCTCACGGTGCCCCGAACGGGCCGGGGTCGGCCGTCAGCCCCCCTCGGCCGCGAGGGTCTGTTCGATGTCGGCAGCGGCCTCGAGCAACAGCCGCGAGGCCTCCCCCTCGTAATCGTGCTCGTCCCGGCGGTACGTCGGGATCGACATCGAGAGCGCGCCGAGCGGGCTGCCGTCCCGGTCGTGGACCGCGACGCCGATCGCCCGGAGCCCTTCGACGAACTCCTGGTCGGTGACGCTGTAGCCCCGCTCGCGAACCGTCGCGAGGTCCTCGAAGAGCGCGCGCTCCGTCGTCAGCGTCCGGTCGGTCTGTTCGGGCAGTCCCCACTTCTCGACGATGGCCTCGACCCGCTCGCGGGGGAACGCCGCGAGCAGCGCCTTGCCGCCGGCCGTACAGTGCATGTAGTAGTACGTTCCCGACGAGGAGAGCCCGTCGACCGAGGAGTCGGGGTCGTCCCGATACGGGTTCGAGGGGTGGTACGACTCGTGGATCGTGATCACCCGGCCGTCGTTCTCGACCACGAAGTCGCCCTCCTCGCTCGTCTGCTCGGCGATCTGCTGGACCTTCAGCCCGGCGAGTCGGTAACCCCGCCTTCGCAGCCGGGCGTGCTCGCCGTGGTGGTGGAACTTCAGGCCGACGTGGTAGGTCTCGCCCTCCTTGATTAGATACCCCCGGCTCTCGAGCGTCGAGAGGTGCTTGTGGACGGTGCTTTTGGCCAGCCCGAGTTCGTCGACGAGCGTCGCCAGGGTACAGCCCTCCCGGGCCCGAATCCGCTCGATTATGTCCAGCGACCGATCGGTCGTCTTCACGCGCCTGTCGGCGTCGGTCCCGTACATGCCGGTGGGTTCTTATCGGACGATAAATACGGTTCCGGTTCGGAATGCTCGAACCCCGCGCCCGTCCCCCGCGGGACCACCGTTCCCGATCCGGCCGAACGAGGCGAGTCCGTCCGACCGGACCGCGTCCCCGCAGGCTATCGGGGTTCTCACGCGGTCGACCGACGATACCCGCCTTCGAGTTACACCAGTACTGCTGTAAGCAACCCGCGCCGCTACGGTCGGAGTCGCCATCGATTCGGAATATCGAAACCGGATCGCCGGAACGGTCCGATCGACCGCCGTTCCCGGCGTTTCCGACCGAACGCCCGACGTATCGTTCGCAATAACCGAACTACGAGAGGGGGACCGCAGTCGGCCGTTCGAGCGGCTTTTTGCGTATCGAGACGCCGCGTCGAACCGGTCGGCGTTTCGGCCCTGTCGACCGATCGGTCGGTGTGCGGTTCGACGACACGGCCCGTGCGTTTCCTGGGAGCGGTGTCGAAACGGGCGTGCGACGGGGGAGGACGAACCGATCGTTCGGCGCGGGCGGCTTAGCGGTAGTCGGCTCGGGGTGACCCGGCGGCCATCCGCCTCCGAGCGGGTACAGCTATGATAACGCTTATCGCCCCGGCAGGTGAAACCCGGTCGAAATGACCGCACCGGAGGACGGCGGTTCGTCGATGCCGACCGATTACGAGATCGCACAGTCCGCGGAGAAGCGCCCCATCGCCGAGATCGTCGCGCCGTTCGGGCTCGACCGCGATGACCTCGAACTGCGGGGCGAGCACGTCGCGAAGGTGACACTCGACGCGATCGAGCGCCTCCGCGAGGAACGGGGGAATGACGGCAAGCTCGTGCTGGTCACCGGGATGACGCCGACGCCGATGGGCGAGGGCAAGACCGTGACCACGGTGGGGCTGGGTCAGGCGTTCAACCGGATCGGCGAGGACGCGCTGGTGGCCATCCGCGAGCCCTCGCTCGGACCGGTCTTCGGCGTAAAGGGCGGGGCCGCCGGCGGGGGCTACTCGCAGGTGCTCCCGATGGAGGGGATCAACCTCCACTTCACGGGGGACCTCCACGCGCTCACCTCGGCGCACAACCTCATCTCCACGATGCTCGACAACCACCTCAAGCAGGGCAACGAGCTCGACGTCGCGGTGAACCGGGTCACCTGGCCCCGCGCGATCGACATGAACGACCGCGTGCTCCGCGAGACGGTGATCGGGCTGGGCGGGGAGATAACGGGCGTTCCCCGCGAGGACGGGTTCGTCCTGACGGCGGCCTCCGAGCTGATGGCGGTGCTCTGTCTCGCCGACGGGATCGAGGATCTCAAAGCGCGCATCGCCCGGATCATCGTCGCCTACGACGAGAGTGACGATCCGATCACCGTCGACGATATCGGCGCGACGGGCGCGGCCTCGCTGTTGTTGAAAGACGCCATCAAGCCCAACGTCGTCCAGACGATCGAAGGAACGCCCGCGCTCGTCCACGGCGGCCCGTTCGCGAACATCGCCCACGGTACCAACTCGCTGATCGCAGACGAGGTCGCCGCCCACCTCTCGGAGTACCTGATCACCGAGGCCGGCTTCGGCTCGGATCTGGGCGCCGAGAAGTTCATGAACATCGTCTGCCGGTTCGGCGAGATGGAGCCCGATGCGGTGACGCTCGTCGCCTCCGTGCGCGCGCTGAAGTACCACGGCCGAGAGATGTGGCCGCCCGCCCTCGACGAACTGGACGCCGAGGACGTAGAAAGCGTCCGGAACGGCTTCGAGAACCTCGATGCGCACGTCGAGAACCTCCGGCGGTTCGGCGTTCCGGTGGTCGTCGCACTCAACCGGTTCCCGGGCGACACCGACCTGGAGGTCGAGGCTGTCCTCGAGCACTGCGAGGACCTCGGCGTCCGCGTCGCCGAATCGACCGTCTTCAGCCGCGGCGGCGAGGGCGGGATCGACCTCGCGGAGGCCGTCGTCGAGGCCGCCGAGACCGACTCGACGTTCGAGCCGCTGTACGAGCTGGACGCCCCGATCGCGGAGAAGATCGAGACGATCGCGACGGAGATCTACGGCGCCGACGGCGTCGAGTATCACGGCGACGCCGAGCGCGACATCGAGCGGCTGACGGAGCTGGGCTTCGACGACGTGCCGGTCTGCATGTCCAAGACGTTCCACTCGCTCAGCGACGACGCCAGCCGCAAGGGCGCGCCCGAGGGCTGGACCCTCGAGATCAACGAGGTCTACCCCTCCGCGGGCGCCGGCTTCCTCGTCGCGCTCACGGCCGACGTCCTCACGCTGCCCGGCCTACCGGCCGATCCGGCCGCCGCGGGCATGGACGTCGATCCCGACGGCACCGTCTCGGGACTGTTCTGACCCTCTGATCCTCTACTTTTATGTATAGGGGGTACGTTGACAGGTACCATGTCGGGTAACGAACCGCCCCAGACAGCGGAACAGCCACATCCGAACTACCCGAGCGTCGATCAGTCCGACCGGGTCCTCCCGAGAAACCTGCGCCAGTCGGGCGATCCGGGTATCGAGATGCTCGTTTCGACCAGGGTGCGAAAGTCCCCCTTCTTCCACAAGTCGTTCGTCGAGAACGGCGCGTGGCGCGCGACCGTCTACAACCGGATCTACCACCCCCGCGGGATGCTAGAGCCCGAGGAGGGCGGGATGATGGCCGAGTACGACGCGCTGGTCAACCGCGTGACGATCTGGGACGTCGCCGTCGAGCGCCAGATCCGCGTGAAGGGACCCGACGCCGAGGCGTTCACCGACTACGTCATCACGCGCGACGCGACCAGTATCGACGAAATGAAAGGCAAGTACGTCATCCTCTGTAACGAAGAGGGCGGGATCCTGAACGATCCCGTACTCCTACGACCAGGAGAGGACGAGTTCTGGTTCTCGATCTCGGATTCCACCCTCATGCAGTGGCTTCAGGGCGTGAACGTCGGGATGGACTTCGACGTCGAGATCGACGAGATCGACGTCGCGCCGATGCAGATCCAGGGCCCCCGCTCGATCGACGTGATGGTCGACGTCGTCGGCGAGGAAGTCACCGAGATCCCCTACTACGGGCTGATGGAGGCGGAGATAAACGGCGTCGAGTGTCTGGTGAGCCAGACCGGCTTCTCCGGCGAGAAGGGTTTCGAGATCTACGTCCGGGAGGCGAGCACGTACGCAGAACGCGTCTGGGACCCGGTCCACGAAGCAGTGAAAGATCACGGCAGGATGCAGGTCGCGCCCGCCCACCACCGCCGGATCGCGGCGGGGATCCTCTCGTGGGGCCAGGACATGGACCACGAGACCTCGCCGTTCCAGGTCAACCTGGGATACCAGGTGCCCGACGACAAGCCGGGCGAGTACGTCGGCAAGGAGGCCCTCGAACGCCAGAAGGAGCAGATCGAGAACGGGGAGTACCCCTTCAACCTCAAGATGGTCGGGCTGAAGATGGCCGGCGAGCCCATCAGGGACTACGCGCCGGACTTCTGGCTCGTCTCGGACCCCGAGACGGGCGAGGAGTGTGGCTACGTCACCTCGCCGTGGTACAACCCCGAGCTCGAAACGAACCTCGCGCTCGCGTTCGTCCCCGCCGAGAAGCTGGCGGGGCTCGACGCCGCGCTCGACGACGAGATCTACAGCGCCGACGCGGACGTCGAGTTCGAGGTCCACCTGCCCGACGAGTACGCCGAAGAGCCCGGCGAGCCGGTGTACGCGACGGTCTCGAAGGTGCCGTTCAAGCCGTCGGTCAACCCGAGCGCCCGAGAGCAGGCCAAGCTGTACGCAAAGGAGGACGCCGCCGAGTGAGCCGTTCACGGCGGGGATCGGCCCGGGGACGAATGGGAACGACGACGCATACGAATCGACGGAGCTACGATCGGCGAGTCCGTAGGAGCCGGTGGACATGTCGTTGATCCCGGGATCGAGCGAGGCCGTCGAGGGCGTCCCGGAGCTGCTCGGCGAGCCGCGCTACGAGCTGATGCCGTTCGACAGCTTCGGCGAGCAGATGCGTCACCTCCCGGACGGTGCGACCATCGCGATCACCACGTCGCCGACGCTCGGGCTGGAGG
>JAWARX010000110.1:0-6316 GCA_038893155.1 Halalkalicoccus sp. | reverse complement strand
CGCGTCGAGCAGGCGCGCCAGATCGGTCGGTTCGGTGCGGTAGTGGGCCGATACGAGCAGACCGAAGGCCTCCCGGAGCAGGTTCTCATCGGCGGCGAGGTCGTCCTTCGAGAGCCGGCGGTACGCGACCGCCGCGGGGGCATCCTCGATCAGCTGGGCGACCGCCGGGCGCGCGTCGAGCAACAGGGTTCGAAACGTCCAGACTTCGAGGGGGTCGCCCGCGGCGTACCTGATGGGATCGGCCATCCGCACCGAGTGCACCTCGTGGTCCCGCTCCTCTAGTCGGTCGCGAAACCGGACCGAGAAGCCTCGACCTGCCCCCTCGTAGCCGTGGATCGTGGTGACGAACGCGACGCGATCGGGTTCGAGGCAGGATTCGAGGAGCCGCACGGGTAGCGCGGCGGCCTCGTCGACGAGCAGTACGTCCGGGGTTTCGGTACCGATCGCGGACGGTCGGGCGAACCGAACCCGACCACCGGCGGCGGTTTCGAGGGTGCGTTCGTCGCCACAGCGGAGATCACCGCCGGAGGTCAACAGTTCCCGCGCCCGCGCGAAGACCTCGGCGGCGTTGCGGGCGGCGGGCGCGGTCACGAGCACGTCCTCGCCCTCGCGTGCGAGCGCGCCCGCGGCCAGCCCCGCGGCGCTCGACTTTCCCCGGCCGCGATCCGCCTCGATCACGACCGCCCGCCGGCCCTCCCGCAGGGCTTCTAGCGCCCCGAGGGTTTCGATCTGATCGCCCGTCAGACAGGCTTCGTAGGCCGCCCGCGGGAACCCCGTGTCGTCGGGGATCGCAACCGAATCACCCGCAAGACGGGGAGCCGGATGAGTCAGCCCGTCGCGCTCTATCGTGCCCGAATCGAGATCTACGATCGCGATCCCCGGATGGGCTCGCAGCAGATCGACCATCCGGTCGCGAAAGCGACCGGAGACCTCCTCGACCCCGAACGGCGGGACCGCGAGGCTCGCGTCGAAGCTATCGCGTCGCTCGGGCCAGGAATCGAGCTCGGGCGCGAGCAGGATTAGCAGGCCGCCGCCGTCGACGACGCCCGTGAGCCGACCGAGCGCGTTCGGCTCGAAGCGATCGTGGACGTCGTAGACGACGAGTTCGCGGGTGGTACCGAGTAGTGTTCCCATTCGCTTCGGGTCGATCCGCTCGCAGGCGAGCCCCTCGCGCTCGCTCACGAGGACGGTGTCGGTGACGGCGACCGGGAGGGTATCGAGGAGGTCGCGCAGGGCGTCGAAGCCTCGGTTGCGGTCGCCCGCGAGCACGAACAGGCGGCGCTCGTTCGTGGCGCGTGCTTCCGCGAGCAGGGCGCTCGCAACGCCGGGTGCGTCCATCACTCGCCCTTTTTCGGCTTCGCGTAAGTGATTTGCTGAGCGCGTTCGTCCCCCGGTGTGAACGTCAGACGGGTCGCTGGCCGACGACGATCTGGCGACGTACGACCGGGAGACGGGAAGCGAGTGGAAACGGCTGTTCGCGTTCGCGTGGCGGGACGACCACGGTCCGGTGCCTTTTACGAGCCGTGAGAAGCCGGAGATATCGGGTCACTCGCCGGTGACCAGCGCGTACGCCAGCGCGACGGGGATCGCGTAGACGACGTGGCCGATCGTGCTCAGCAGCGTCGCAGGGAAGCCAACGTTCGGGAACGGTGGTGCCATCGGGAAGCCGACCGCCGAGAGCCACAGCGACATTACGATGACGGCCAGCCCGATCGTGGTCAGCACGCCGTAGGCGACGCCCAGGGAGAGCGCACCGCCGAGTCGCTTAGCTCGCTCTCGCAGGGGCGGAGCCTGCACGAGCGCGACGTAGACCAGCCCGAGGACGACGCCGTGGAACTGGTGGATGGCCCAGCCGGCCATCAGGGCGGGCCCCTCGATCCCGTACATCGCGGGGATCACCATCTCCAAAAGCGGCGGGGGCATCACGTACCGCATCATCAGCCCGAACAGGATACTCCCGAGGAAGCCGCCGGCCGCGCCGGCGAGCCACTGGTTCGTTTCGATACCGCCGATTCCGACGTTCGAGGTGGTTTCGGTCGCCATGGTAGTTACCTTCGGTTACTCCGTACTACCCCGACGGCATTAAGCCTAATCTGAGCGATGGGTTATCGGGTAACCGGTCGGTAACGGCGAAGCGCTCGGCGTGGTCGTCGCTACACGTCGGCGGCGTCCCCGTCGGGGGCTGTGAGGTGTTCGCTACCCCACTCGGCCATCGCGACGATCACGGGTTCGAGCGAGGCGCCGAACGCGGTCAGGGAGTACTCGACGCGGATCGGCTTCTCGCTGACGATCTCCCGGTCGACCAGCCCCTTCTCCTCGAGGTCGCCGAGCGAGTCCGAAAGCACCTTGCTCGATATGCCGTCGACCTCCTCTTTCAGCGCGTTGAATCCCAGCGGGCCGCTCTCCAGTAGGCGATGGACGATCACGGTGTGCCACTTCTTGCCGATCAGCGTCGCCGTCGAGGTGATCGGACACCACTCCTCGCCGGCACACCAGACCGCGAGCCGTTCGGAGTCGCTCATACCGGCTGTTCGAGCGGACGCCGAATATAGTTACCTCTCGATACGGAATTACCAGTCACGACCCGGGAGATCCCGACGGGCTGGCGGCCGCCGGCACCGACGCCGCGGTCGTCGATCGACGGTGGGGTCCTGGGCCGGCTACTGGATTGGCACTTCGAACTGGATTGGCACTTCGACTCTCACGCGAACCGCGAGAGGACGAAAAACAGCCCCGCGAGCGTCAGACTCACCGCAGCGATGGCGGGATAGGCCGCCGCGATACCCCAGTCGGTCGCGAGCACGCCGAAGACGGCCGGACCGGAGGCGCTGCCGACCGCGCTCGCGGTCTGGATCACTCCGAAGAGGCTGCCGCTGAAGTCGCGTTCGGCCTGCTCGGAGATCAGCGCGTTCTTCACCGGGACGCAGGCGTACATCACCGCACCGATGACGAAAAACCAGACCGCGAGGAACGCGACGAGGAGCTCCGACGGGACAGAGGCGGGCAGGCGGGTGACGAACAGCGTCGCGCCGACCAGCAGCGCCGTACCGAGCGCGGCGACGACGCCGAGCGACCCGCGGTCGAACCGATCCGAGAGGCTGCCGGCCCACAGCGAGGAGAGGCTGCCGCCGACGAGCAGGGCGAAGAAGCCGAGGTTGCCTACGGAGGCCGATCCCCCGGTTCCGTCGGCGATGTAGGCGGTCGTGAACGTCTGGATCGCCCGGCTCTGTAGCGAGATGAGGACCGTCACGCAGAACAGGACGACGATCCCCCGCGTGAGCGGGACGTTCAGCAGCTCCATCGCCGAACGAAGCGGGCTTCTGAGCGAAAAGCGCCCGCCGTCCGAGCGCGGGCTGACTCCCGCCTCCGCGCTCGTATCGCCCTCGGGTTCGCTGAAGAGAGGTATGAAAACGAGGGTAACGACGATCCCGAGGAGGGCGGCGACGCCGAGGGCGATCCGCCAGCCGGCCACGACGGCGAGCCCGCCGATCAGGACCGGGGAGGCCATCGTGCCGACCATCCCGCCGAACCCGAAGACGCCCATCGCCTTTCCTTCCGTGTTCGACGTCTCGACGTCGCTGATCAGGGACATCCCCGTCGGATGGAACGTGCTGCCGCTGATCCCGGCGACGACCTGGGCGAAAAGTAGGGTCTCGTAGCTTCCGGCTGTGGCTGCGAGCGCGATCGCACCGGACATCCCGCCGAGCCCGGCGACGAGCAGGCGCTTCTTTCCGATGCGATCCGCGAGCACTCCTGCTGGAAGCTGGAAGACGGAGTACATGGCGAAAAAGACCGTCAGCAGGAGGCCCGCCTGCGCGTAGCTGATGCCGAGATCCGAGACGAGAAGCGGGATGATCGGCGGGAGCGCGACCGAAAAGAACTCGTTTGCACCGTGGCCGAGACTGATCGAGCCGACCACGCGGGGCCGGGAGACGGCGGTGACGCTGCGGATCGAGTCGCGGACGATAGCCGTGGTTCGCGGGCGGATCACTAAAACGGTCGGTTCGCGGCAGCTCGGCGGACGGCGGGGCCGACGCGGATCGAAGCGACCGTCGCGTCAGCGAGGTGGGTATCGACCGCCGGGGTGTCTTTATTTCACTGTTCACACCCCCGTTCTGCTCCTGTGTCTCCGTCTCACACGCCCTCTACCGTTTGAACACCCTTTTATGGGGTGGTGCGTTACTCCGGTGTACAGCCTGCACGGGGTCATGAGGCTCCTAGCCGTCTAGGATCTACAGCCGGTCGGCACGTCGACCGGATCCGGCAGGGGAGCGAGAGCCCACGTGCGGGAGGAGATACCAATGCCAGTATACGTCAACTTCGACGTTCCGGCCGACCTTCAGGAGGACGCCTTAGAGGCCCTCGAGGTCGCACGGGACACAGGTTCGGTGAAGAAAGGAACGAACGAAACGACCAAGGCCATCGAGCGGGGCAACGCCTCGCTCGTCGTCATCGCCGAGGACGTCCAGCCAGAGGAGATCGTCCTACATCTCCCGGAGCTCGCCGACGAGAAGGGCATCCCCTTCGTCTTCGTCGAGACGCAGGACGAGGTCGGCCACGCCGCCGGCCTCGAGGTCGGTTCGGCGGCCGCCGCGATCACGGACGCCGGCGACGCCGAGAGCGACGTCGAGGACATCGGTAAGAAGGTCGAGGACCTTCGCTGAGGTGAGCTGAGATGAGCGCAGAAGAATCAGCGAACGACTCCACGCCCGCCGAGGTCATCGAGATCGTCGGCAAGACGGGGATGCACGGCGAGGCCATGCAGGTCAAATGCCGCATCCGCGAGGGCGAGAACCAGGGACGCATCATCACGCGAAACGTACTGGGTCCGGTCCGCGAGGGCGACGTGCTCCAGCTCCGGGAGACCGCCCGCGAGGCCGACTCGATCGGCGGACAGTGACAATGGTCGAGACACGCACCTGCGATTACACCGGCGAGGAGATCGAACCCGGCACGGGCGTCATGTTCGTCCGGACCGACGGCACCGTCCTCCACTTCGTCGACTCGAAGGCGGAGAAGAACTACTTCCTCGGGCGGGAAGCCCGCGATCTGGAGTGGACCGCCGCGGGTCGCGCCGAGAAAGAAGGCCGGGCGCGCGTCGCCGAGAAAGCCGCCGCACGGACGGAATCCACGGCGGCGGACGCCGGCGAGACCGGCAGCGAGGTCGCCGCGACCGAGGAGGAAGCCACCGTCGAGACCGACGAGGAGACCGCAGAAGCGGTCACCGACGAGGACGGCGACGTCGAGCGCAACGACGGGGCAGAGCAGGCCGAAACCGTCGAGGACGCCGAAGACGACGAGGAACCGGCCGTCGACACCGACGCTGACGACGAACACGAAGACGACACCGAGGAGACCGAGGAATGAGCGACACCGAACGCACCTTCGTGATGGTCAAGCCCGACGGCGTGCAGCGTGGCTTGATCGGCGAGATCGTCTCGCGGTTCGAGGATCGAGGGCTGAAGCTCGTCGGCGGGAAGTTCGTGCAGATAGACGAGGAGCTCGCCCACGAACACTACGGCGAGCACGAGGACAAGCCCTTCTTCGAGGGGCTGGTCGACTTTCTCACCTCGGGACCGGTCTTCGCGATGGTCTGGGAGGGCCAGGACGCCGTCGCCCAGGTCAGGCGAATGATGGGCGAGACCGACCCCGCCGAATCCGCACCGGGGACCATCCGCGGTGACTTTGGCCTCGACCTCGGCCGGAACGTGATCCACGGCTCCGACGGCCCCGATTCGGCCGCCCGCGAGCTGGCGCTGCACTTCCCCGAGGTGGGGGCGCCCGCCTGATACTCCTCGCGTCGCGCTCGCCCCAGCGGCGGGCGCTGCTCGCGAGCCTCGGGGTGCCCTTCCGGGTCGTCGCGCCGGTGGCGCCGGAGGGCCCCGGCGCCCTCGAGAACGCCCGCGCGAAGTCCCGCGAGGGGGGGGGGCGCTCCGCTCACCCCTGCGGGCGCGGCTGCTCGACGGGGAGGCCGTCGCCGCCGTGGCCGTTGCCGCCGGCCGGGACGTACGCCGGCTGGGCCGGGAGCGGCGCCGGCTCCAGCGGCCGCGCGGCCGCCGCGAACCGCGTCGCGAGCGAGTCGAACGTGGAGTACATCACCGGCACGATGACCAGCGTGAGGAACGTCGCGAACGTGAGGCCCGAGATGATGGCCGTCCCCATCGGCCCCCAGAACTGCGTGTTCTCCGAGCCGAACTGGAAGTTCGGGTCGAGGTTCGTGATGAGCCCCACGAAGTCCACGTTGATCCCGAACGTCAGCGGGATCAGCCCGATCACCGTCGTCAGCGCCGTCAGGATCACCGGGCGGAGGCGGGTC
>JAWARX010000109.1:0-7322 GCA_038893155.1 Halalkalicoccus sp. | reverse complement strand
ATCTGCGAGGGTGTTGCCACACTGGAGGTGACCGCACCGCGCGATCGGCTCTCCGAACTCGGCGAGCAGCTCGAAGCGTTCGGCATGCGCTTCGAGGTCGAGTACGTCACCCAATCGATCGACACCGAGGAGCTGCTGACCGACCGCCAGCGTCGACTGCTCGAAACCGCGATCGATCAGGGCTACTACGACAGTCCGCGCGAGTGTACCCTCTCGGAGCTCGCCGAGTCGGTCGGCATCGCGAAATCGACCGCCAGCGAGACGCTCCACCGCGCCGAGGGCGCGATCATCAAGGAGTACGTCGAGAGCGACAGCCGGTAGCCCATAGGGAGTGTCGTAGCCAGCCGGCCGTTCCGAAGCCCGTCTGTGAGTTGCGTCTCTCGGTTCGTCACTGAGACTCTATGAGCTCTTCCGATAATCCTTATCAGCGCCACTCTTCGAGATCGACGACGCAGTCGCGCTCGACGCTGAGCCACGCCGTAAAGCGCGTCTCTTCGTCCGTCTCGGCGGGCACCGCCGTCACGAACGCTAGCGGCTCGCCGTCATCGTGTGTGATCAATCGAAGCGGCGGCGGCTCCGTCTCGGAGCGCGTCGGGAGGTCGGCCGTCGTGCTCACGTCGGTTCGTGCGCGTGACGACGTAAAAAGTCCCGCTCCCGATTCTCACTCGCTCGGAACCGACCGCCACAGTAATAACTCGGAGCGACGAGTTAGCAAGACGTGACGCTCTACGGAATCGGCCTCGGTCCCGGCGATCCGGGGCTGTTCACCGTTCGCGGTGCCGAACTGCTCGACTCGGTCGAGGTCGTCTACTCGCCCGGCCGCCTCTCGCGCTCGGTCGCACGCGAGTACGTCCCCGAAGGACGGATCGGCGATCTCGACTTTCCGATGACGACCGACGAGGAGGAGCTTCGACGGGCCTGGAAAGAGGCCGCCTCGGTCGTCGCCCCGCGTGCCCGCGAGGGCGACGTCGCGTTCGTCACGCTCGGGGATCCGAACGTCTACTCGACGTTCGGCCACCTCCGGCGCACGCTCGAACGCGAACATCCCGACGTGGCGGTCGAGGTCGTTCCCGGCGTCAGCAGCGTGACCGCGTTCGCGGCGGCGCTCGGCGTCGAGATCGAGGCCGGAAGCGAACTCACGCTCCGGGAGGCGTCCGGCGGCGCGGCTCCGACCGGTCCCGATCGGATGGTCCTCTTTAAGCTGACCGACGCCCCCGCGACCTACGACGGGCTACTCGACGCCGGCTACGACGTCGTCTTCGGCCGCCGCCTCTACATGGACGAGGGGGAGGCGATCGTCACGAGCGATCCCGAGGAGCTCGAAGAGCGAGACTACTACACGCTCGCGTACGCCGAGCGAACGCCGGACGCAGACGAGTCGGGGTCGACTCGCCGTTCCGAGTAACGGTTTACTCCTCGCTGCCGACGCCGATTATCGCGTCGCTGTCGGCGTGTTCCGCGAGCAGCTCGCCCATGCGCTCGACCGTTTTCGCACTTCGGGTTCGACCGCGCCGGACGACGTCTTCCGCGCGGTCGATCGTCGAGAGGGTGTCGGACTGGACGACCACGATCGGGACGTCCTTCTCTTCTGCCGTGCCTATCACCGCACTGGAGGGTCTGAGCCCGCCGGTCAGGACGAGACATTTTACCCCGGATGCCTCGAGCGCGACCGTCTGGATGTCCGAGCGATCCCCGCCGGTGATCAGCGCGGCGTTGCGGGTGCGCCGGAAGTGCCTGAGCGCCGAGTCCCCGCCCATCGCGCCCACGAGAAAGCGCTCGACGAACTCGTCGGTGGGCGCGTTCGTCAGTACGTCAGCGCCGAGTTCCTCGGCCAGTTCGGCGACGGTGACGCCCGCCAGTTCCTGGGTGCGCGGGAGCGCGCCGTAGATGGCGATCCCGCGCCCTTCGAGGAAGGGGATCACGTCGGCGGTAAGCGAGTCGAAGCTCGAATCGGGAACGGCGTTGAAGAGCACGCCCAGTAGTCGATCGCCAAGCCTGTCCGCGATCCCGAGGATCTCGTCTGCGTCGCCCGCGCTCGAAAAGGGCGAGACGACGAGCACCCGTGCGTCGAGCAGTTCGGCGAGATCCGCGTCGGTCAGCTCGACGATCCCGCCGGTGTCGAGGCTGCTCGCGCCCTCGACGAACATGAGATCCTTCTCGGCCGACAGCGCCTCGAAGTGTTCTCTTACGGTCTCGCGGAGCTCCTCGGGGTCCTCTCGCCCGCGGATCGCCTCCTCGACGAACGTCGGCGAGTAGACGACCGGTTCGAGTTCGTGCATCTCGGCGTCGAGATCGAGCAGCTCGCGCGCGAGCATCGGATCCTCGTCGATCGTCTTGCCGACGTTGCTCTGGAGGCGCGTGCCCTTGGGCTTCATGTAGCCGACGCTCAGGCCGGCCTCCCGCGCTCGCTCGGCGAGTGCGAGCGCGATCGCTGTCTTTCCTGTGCTGTCCTCCGTGCCGGCGATGAGTACGGTTCGGGTCATTCTGTGGTGAGGGCGATGTCGATCGCCGTGGCCCCGTCGGGGGTGGCGACCAGCGGGTTGATGTCCAGTTCTACGATCTCGGGGAAGTCACTGACGAGCTGCGAGAGCCGTTGGATCGTCTCGATCACCGCCGCTTCGTCGACGGGATCCCGTCCGCGGGCCCCGCGCAACAGCGCCGCGGCGTCGATCTCTTCTACCATCTCGCTCGCCTCGCTCTCGCTTACGGGCGCGACCCGGAAGGTCACGTCCTCTAGGGTCTCGACGAAGATCCCGCCCAGGCCAAAGAGGAGCAGCGGACCGAACTGCGGGTCGCGGCTCATCCCGACGATTGTCTCGACGCCGCGTTCGAGATCGACCATCTCCTGGACCTGCACGCCCAGCAGCGTGGCGTCGGGCTGGTAGTTTCGCGCGCGGGTCACGAGGTCCTCGTAGGCGTCGTAGACCTCGTCTTCGGGCACGCCGACTTTCACGCCGCCGATGTCCGATTTGTGCATGATATCGGGAGAAACGATCTTCATCACGGCGTCGCCGTCGATCCCCCGGGCGACGCGTTCTGCCTCCGCCGGGTCGGAGACCACCTCGCCCTCGGGGATGGGGATGCCGTAGGCCTCGAGGATCCCCATCGCCTCGACGCCGACGCGGTTGTCGCCGCGCTCGCGGGCCCGATCGAGCAGCTCTCGCACCCGCTCGCGGTCGACGTCGAACTCCGCCGGGGCATCGTACTCCCTGTCCCGTATCTCGCGGTACTCGGCGAGCGCGTCGAGGCTCGAAACCGCCCGAGCCGGGTCGAAGTAGTTCGGGACCCCCGCCTTTCGGAGGAGTTCGGCGGCGGGCGCGACGCGCTCGCCGCCCATGAAGCAGGCCGCGACGGGCTTTTCGTGTCTCTCGCGCAGCTCGATCGTCGCCCCGGCGAGCTCCTCGTAATCGAGCACCGCGGTCGGGGCCGACAGCACCAGCCCCATCCCGACGTCCGGGTCCGCGAGCGCGGTGTCGAGCGCGCTCGCGAAGCGTTCGATGTCGGCGTCGCCGACGATGTCGACGGGGTTGTAGACGTTGCCCTCCTCGGGCAGCGAGTCGCGGAACGCTTCGAGCGTATCATCGCCGAACGACGCCATCGAGAGGCGCGAGTCGCCGACCGCGTCGGTCGACATCACGCCGGGGCCGCCCGCGTTCGTGACGATCGCGACGTTTTCGGACTCGGGAAGCGGCTGGTTCGCGAGCATCTGTGCGGAGTCAAAGAGCTCCTGAACGGATTCGGCGCGCAGGACCCCTGCCTGCTCCAAGCCCGCCTCGTAGGCGTGCTCGGAGCCGGCGATCGTCCCCGTGTGCGAGGAGGCGGCCTGCGCCCCGGCGTCCGTGCGTCCGGACTTGACGAGCACGACCGGCGTCTCGGCCGTGACCTCCCTCGATACCTCGATGAACTCGCGGCCCTCGTCGATGCCTTCGAGGTAGCCGATGATGACGTCGGTGTCCTCGTCGGCGTTCCACGCCTCGATGAAATCGCCCTCGTCGAGCACCGCCTTGTTGCCCAGCGAGACGACGTCCTTGAAGCCGATCCCCTGATCGTTCGCCCAGTCGAGCACCGCGGTGATAAAGGCGCCCGACTGGCTCATGAAGGAGAGTCCGCCCTCGAGCGCGTCGTCGGGGCCGAAGGTGGCGTTCATGCCGACGGGCGTGCTCATCACGCCCAGACTATTGGGTCCGACGAGGTTCAGGTCGTACTCGGCGGCGACCGCCCGGAGTTCGCGCTCGCGGGTCGCTCCTTCACTGCCCGTCTCGCCGAAGCCCGCGGTGATGACGACGACGTTTTCGATCCCGCTCTCGCCGGCCTCGCGGACGGCGTCGATCGCGATCGAGGGCGGGACGACCACCACCGCGAGGTCGGGGTCGCCGGCGTCGGCGACGCTTTCGACGCACTCGACGCCGAGGACCTCCTCGTAGTTGGGGTTGACGCCGACGACCTCGCCGTCGAAGCTCTCGACGAGGTTCGCCGTGATCGCGTGGCCGACCGATCCCTCGCGTGGGGTGGCCCCGACCACGGCGACCCGCTCCGGGGCGAACAGCCCCGTCAGAGCGCCCACCGGTGGCTCACCTCCGGGCGTTCTACGTCGGGGGTCACGTCCGCTGTGATAGCCATACGGCGTAGGGTTCGAAGGCCGCCCGTATAACTCGTGTGGCGGCTCCCGGCCCGCGGGAACTGTCGGGATTCTCGTCGATCATCGTCCCTTCGCCGGTTCTCTGACCACGGTGGCTGGTTCGTCCATCAGCAGGCGGCCAGCCGGTCGTGCCAGTGGCCCGCCGGCGGACCGTCGGCGAGTCCGACCCCGCAGGTCGAACACGGCCCCCGCCCGCCGCAGGTCGCCCGTCCGGTCAGGCGAGGGTTCGGCGAAGGGTCGACCTCGACCAGCACGTCCCGGAGGACCGCGCCGCCGGGAACGTCGAGTTCGTGGACGCGCTCGCCGTCGGAGACGCTCGCGCGATGGGGACCTCCCATCTCAGACGTCCTCGGGGAGCCACCCGCCCGAAACCTCGACGTTCGCGCCGCTGATGTAGTCGCTGTCCGCTTCGAGGAAGGTAAACAGCGCCTGTGTCACGTCCCCGAAGCTCGCGGGCCGATCCCGCGGGAGGTCCTCGGGGAACTCGTCGGAGTTCTCGATCACGTACGGCGAGATCGCGTTGACGGTGATCCCGTCGTCCTGCGTGTCGGCCGCGAGCATCCGCGTGAACATGAGGACGCTCGATTTCGCCATGAAGTAGGGCGCGTTCTTCGGGTTGATCAGTCCCTTCTCCGAGGAGGCGTACCCGATATTGACGATCCGGCCCCACCCGGCCTCGCGCATCGCCGGGAGCGCGCGCTTCGAACAGAGGTACGTTCCGTCGACGTTGGTCTTCATCACCCTTCGCCACGTCTCGAAGCTCATTTTTGCCCAGTGTTCGGGGGCGAAGGCTCCGACGTTGTTGACGAGCACGTCGACGGGATCGAGGTCGGCCTCGATCCGCGAGAACAGCCGACCGACCGCCTCGGGGTCGGTCACGTCGCCCTGTGCGGTGATCGCCTCGACGCCGTGCTCGCTCGCGTCGTTCGCGACCCCGTGGGCGGCGTCCTCGCTCGTGTTGTAGTGGACGGCGACGTTCGCGCCGCGTTTCGCACACGCGAGCGTGAGCGCACGCCCCAGCCCTCGCCCGCTACCGGTGATCAGGACGGTCCGCCCGCCGAGGTCGGGTTCGATCATGGCCGTCGTACGGACGAACCGGGGTAGCCACTTTCGGTGTCGACCCACGTTTATAACGGAGGCCCGTGTACGGGGGGGCATGGCCATCGAAACCATCCTTCTGGCCATCGGTCAGGAGGACGAGGACAGAGCGAAGCGACTCGCCGAAACGGTCATCGAGATCGCGGAGCCCACCGGCGCACGCGTCGTGCTCTCGCACGTGTTCACCGACCGGGAGTACGACGAGGTCGTCGACCGGCTGGACTTCGATCCGGGCGAGAACCCCGACCCGAGCGACGTCGCCACCCGGCACGTCACGACCCGCACCGTCGCCCAGTCGCTCGACGCGGTCGACGTCGACTACGTGATCCGCGGCTCGGTCGGCGATCGCGGCGAGACGATCGTCGACCTCGCGAAGGAGGTCGACGCCGACCGCGTGGTCGTCGGCGGTCGACGCCGCAGCCCGACCGGCAAGGCCGTCTTCGGCAGCACCGCACAGGAAGTGATGCTCTCTGCGCCCTGTCCCGTCACCTTCGTCCGGGACTAGCTATCGAACCCGATCACCGATCGCGGTCGTCGTCGCGGTCCTCGCGACCCAGTTCGGCGTCCTCTTCTGCCCCGCGAGTCGCGGCCTCGCCGGTCGAGGGCTGTTCGGCGGGGTCGGCCTCCGATTCGGGGTCCAGCTCCTCGCTTCGATCCCGGACGTCCTCGGCGTCCCGGGGTTCGTCGGGCGTCGGGTCCTGTACGTCCTCGTTCCCTCGCAGATCGCGTAGCTGTTCGTCCTGTACGTCCTCGCGGCCCGCCCGATCCTCCGCACCCGGCGGGCGCTCGTTTGCGTCCCGACCGCCCATGCTCTCTCCGCCGATGTCGCTGCCGGCGGGATCGTCCTCGCCCGCCGGGACGCCCATCTCGTCGCTGGCGGGATCGGCCTCGCGCTCGGAGACGCCCTCGTCGGTCATCTCGCTCGTGCCGCGCTCGCCGGTGGTCCGTTCGTCGGTCACGTCGCCCGCGTCGTCCATCTCCGCGGCGGTCTCGTCGCCCGAGACGTCGCCGTCGACCGGATCGTCGCGCCGCTCTTCGGGCGGGAGGTCGTCCCTGTCGGTCGAGGCGTCCTGCTCGTGGCCCATCCCGGAGCCCGTATCGCCCGCGACCGTCGATTCCTCGGAAGCGTCGCCGGCGACGTCCTCGGTATCGACGTCGGTCGCACCGGGATCCTCCGCGGCGAGGTGGACCGCGTCGTCGTCGATCTCGGCGACGTGCTGGGACTCGATCGTCTGGGTGTCCTCGGTGTCGCCCCACCCGAGCGTGGCCTTGATGCTGTCGGTCAGCCCGGGGTCGGTCTCGACGTGGATCGTCCCGCCCTCGACGGCGCTGACGATGCCGATCACCTCGCCCGTCGAGTCGATCACGTCCTTGCCAGCGTCGTCCTCGGTCGGTCGAGTTCGTGAGTCGTGTTCGTCTGCCATACCGCAGGGACGGTCGGAAGCGGGATAAAAGAGGACCCGGAGTGTGCATGGCTCTCACCCCGACCGGTCGAATCTATGTAGTTAAGTGCCGGGCGGATCGTTTCGTGAAACGAGAATGGCTCACTACGCTGGCGTCGATCTCGGGGCGACGAACGTCCGTG
>JAWARX010000108.1:0-3324 GCA_038893155.1 Halalkalicoccus sp. | reverse complement strand
ACATTCTCGAACGGCTCGACGGCGGCTACACGGGCTGTGTCGCCGTCCTCGAACGCGGCGATGGCCCCACGATCGGGCTTCGAGTGGACATCGACGGCCTGCTACGCGAGGAGAGCCGCGACGACGACCACGTCCCCGCCGCCGAGGGTTTTCGCTCCGAACACGAGGGCGCGATGCACGCCTGCGGGCACGATGCGCACGCGACGATCGGCCTCGGGGTACTGGAGGCGGTCAAAGAAAGCGACTTCGAGGGAACCCTCAAAGTGTTCTTCCAGCCCGGCGAGGAGATGATCGCCGGCGGCAAGGCGATGGCAAAGAGCAGCCACCTCGCGGACGTCGAGTACCTCCTTGCGCTCCACATCGGCCTCGATCACCCGACTGGGGAGATCGTCGCCGGGATCGACGACTTCCTGGCCGTCTCCCATATCCACGCGGAGTTCTCGGGCCGGCCCGCCCACGCCGGCGCGGAGCCCGACGCCGGCGAGAACGCGGTCCAGGCGATGGCCGCCGCGGTCCAGAACCTCTATGCGATCCCCCGGCACTCCGACGGCGCGACGCGGGTCAACACCGGGCAGGTCGGCGGTGGCACCGCCTCGAACATCATTCCCGAACACGCCTACATCGAGGGCGAAGTACGGGGCCAGACCACCGAACTGATGGAGTACATGCGCGAGCGGGCCGATCGCGTACTCGAAGGCGCGGCCGAGATGCACGGCTGCGACGTCGAGATCGAAACGAGGGGCGAAGCGCCGAGCGCCAGAAGCGACCAGCAGCTCGTGGATCTCGTTTCGGCGGTTGCGCGCACGACGCCGGGCGTCGAGACGGTGCTCGAACGCGATTCGCTGGGCGGCAGCGAGGACGCCACCTACCTGATGCAGGAAGTCCAGAAAAACGGCGGTTATGCGAGCTACGTCGGGATCGGCACGGACCATCCGGGGGGACATCACACCGCGACGTTCGACGTCGACGAGCGGAGTATAGAAATCGGGATCGAGGTCGTGAGTCGGGCGATCGGGGAGATCGCGGCGACGCGGCCGGAGTAGATCGGCGAGCGCGCACGCCCGCAGCACTGTTGCTATTCGCAACAACGATTATGTTGTTGGGTCTCGTAGCAACACCGGATGGCGAGAGAGGGCAGTGATGCAACACTACTCGTCAAAACGCGTCAGAACTTCGGTGAAACGTACGCCGAGGTTCGCGTCCGGGACGTTCCGTCGTCGGATCGCTATCCGGACGGCGTTCGGTACTCGATGCAGTACGACCGGAAGGGTGGCGAAACGGTCTTTCGGTACGACAACTTTCCGGATCATCCCGGCTCGGCGACACACCACAAACATCTCGCCGATGGGACGGTCGCCGACGTCGACTTCCCGGGGTGGAAAGCGCTCTTCAGGCGGTTCAAAACCGAGGTGAACGAACGTGAACACGGAGCATGGGACTGACGAAAACGGATCGGGCGAGCGCGGCGAGCGCGTCCTGCACGTCCGATTCGAGCGAAGCGACGGCGAGCGTATCGAGGACGTGTTCGGTGCGCTGGACGAAGGAGGGCGGCCGGAACCGTACTTCGAGGTGGTGTTTCACGACCCCGACCAGCTGCATCTCGTGACCCGTCCGAAGAACCTCGAACTTCTCCGCGCGATCACGCGCGAGGAGCCAAAGAGCATCCGCGAAACGGCGCGGCTGGTCGATCGTGACGTCCGGCAGGTACACCGGAACCTGAGGGAGCTCGAATCGCTCGGGCTGATCGAACTCGAAGACGCCGGGAGGGCCAAGCGCCCGACCGTGTGGTACGACTCGATCGAAGTCGATCTCCCGCTCGATTTCCCGGCCTCCGGCGAACGGGAGGCGAACGCGTGAACGGCGCTCCGAAGCGCCCGAGCGATCCGCGCGACGGCGAGCCGTACTACATCGACGGCGAGTGTTCCGTCTGTGGCAGCGATCTCGTCCTCGCGGACGAGGAGTCGGGCTGGTACGACGAGTGGACCTGCCCACAGTGTGAGGACGGGCTTCGGATGGACTGGCCAGACGCGGAGTACGACCGGATTACGGAGCTCACGAGGCGATCCGGTGAGGACTACACTCCGCTTGAGGACGTGTGAGCGGACCACTTGCCACCTGCCTAATACGAATCCGACTCGACCGGACTACCACTCGCCGGTCACTTCGTTCTCCGGCTCCTCGCCGGCGAGCACGCGCGCGACGTCGCCCGCCACCTCGCGGGCGAGGTCCTCGCGGGCCGATTCGGAGTACCAGCCGGCGTGCGGACTCAGGAGGACGTCCTCGCGGTCGAGCAGCGGGGTATCTTCGGGCGGTTCCTCCCGCAGAACGTCCAGCCCCGCGCCCTTGAGTTCGCCCGCCGAAAGCGCCTCCGCGAGCGCCTCCTCGTCGATCACCCCGCCGCGGGCGGTGTTCGCGATCACGGCGTGATCGGGCATGCGCTCGAACGCCTCGCGGTCGAACGTGCCCTCGGTCTCGTCGGTCAGCGGGAGGTGGATCGAGAGGAGATCCGACGTTCGAGCAGTTCCTCGAAGCTCACCGAGTCGGCGTTGTACGACTCTATTTCGTTGTCCGGAAGATAGGGGTCGTGGACTACGATCTCGCAGCCGAAGCCCTGGACCATCACCGCGAGCCGGCGGGGGATCCGCCCGAAGCCCGCGAGTCCGAGCGTCGCCTCACGGAGCCGGACGGTCGGCTCGCCGACGCGCCAGTCCCACCCCCCGTCGCGTACCTCCCGGTCGTACCCGGGGAGGTTCCGCGAGCAGGCGAGTAGCAAGGACAGCGCGTGGGTCGCGACCTCGTCCAGACAGTACGTCGGCGCGTTGACCACGGTGACGCCGGCCTCCTCGGCTGCGTCGGTGTCGATGTTGTCGACCCCGATGCCCGCCCGGCCGACGACCCGCAGGCGCTCGCTCTCGAAGACGCCGGCGGAGACGGGCGTCCAGGTGTCGACGATCAACGCGTCGGCTTCGGCTGCGGCCTCGCGGATCTCCTCGTCGCTTCGCAGCTCCCGCTCGACGACCTCCGCACCGACCCGCGAGAGCGCTTCGCGATGGATATCGAGATCGCTCTCGTCGGCCTTGGCATCGCTGACGATGACTCGTGGCATGCGGGTGTACCCTCACGCGGGGGGCAGTTAGCCCTTCGCTCGAAGGGCCGTTCCGGCGGAGCGCCGACTGGAGGCGCACCTCCCGAACACCTCGACCCCGAGGCCTCCCGCTCGCGCGATTCGACCGCGCGAACGACGCCCGTCGTTATGAAAACTGCTCTATTGAAAATGGAAGACAGCGGCAAGGTTACTCCGTAATAGGTTTGTGAAAATGAGGT
>JAWARX010000107.1:0-7337 GCA_038893155.1 Halalkalicoccus sp. | reverse complement strand
TGAACTCGGGCTTCTGTGTCGGTCCGCCGATCCGGATCTTCCCGTACTTTCCGAGGCCGAAGTACAGTACGACAGCGATAAAGAGGTTCGCACAGAGGATGTAGAACCAGCCCATATACTCGGCGACGCCGGTCTGCGTCCGTTCGAAGACCGTCGCCGCCTGCTCTTGAAACAGCAGCGTGAGGACGATGAAGACGACGACGACGGCGATGGAGACGCCGAAAACGGAGGGCTGGACGTCGAAACCCAGAAATCGAACGTTGTCGTCGCCCGGTTCCCGGTCGGTATCGGCGTAGAAAACGTCCCGTTGGAGGTCACCGGGGTCCCCATCAGACAGGGCGCGGTCGCCGAGGGAATCGTCAACTACGCCGACGAGGAGCCGGTGGACCTGATCGTGATGGTCTCGGGCTACCGGGGTCGGTTCGGCGGCCTGATGGGGACGATCACCGAACGGGTCGTCCGCGGGGCGACCGTGCCCGTCACCTCCTTTCGGACGGGGCAGGTCCGACTGCCCTGACCGCCACGTCACGTCCGCCGTGCCACCAAGACTTATGCCGTCGCCCGCGCTGTGTACGGACGACGCAGGGACAGCGACATGACCGATCACTACGACGACATCGTCATCGGCGTCGGCGGCATGGGAAGCGCGACGGCCTATCAGCTCGCAAAGCGCGGACGGACGGTTCTCGGGCTCGAACGCTACGACGTTCCCCACGCGATGGGGTCCTCACACGGCGTCTCGCGGATCATCCGGCTCGCGTACTACGAACACCCGTCGTACGTGCCGCTCGTGCGTCGGGCGTACGAGCTCTGGGAGGAGATCGGAACCCGCCACGGCGAGCAGCTGCTGTTCGAGACGGGCTCGATCGACGCTGCGCCCGCCGAGGACCCGCTGTTTCGGGGATCGCTCCGCTCCTGCGAGGAGTACGACATCGACCACGAGGTGCTCTCGGGGAGCGAGGTCAACGAGCGGTATCCCGGCTACGAGCTTCCGGAAGGGTACAGAGCGGTGTACCAGCCAAACGGCGGCTACGTCCTCTCCGAGCGGGCGATCGTCGCCCACGTCACGGCGGCCCAGCGCGAGGGGGCGCGGATCCAGGCCAGAGAGCGCGTCATCGACTGGGAACCGGAGGGCGACGGCGTGCGCGTGAGGACCGACCGGGGCGAGTACACCGCCGACGACCTCGTGATCGCCTCGGGCGCGTGGGCCACAGAGCACGTCGAGGCCCTCGACGGGATCGCGGTTCCCCAGCGTCAGGTGCTCGCCTGGCTCCAGCCCCAGGAGCCCCGGCGGTTCGCCCCCGAGAACTTCCCGGTCTGGAACCTCCAGGTCGAGGAGGGACGCTTTTACGGCCTGCCGATCGTCAACGTACCGGGGTTCAAGTTCGGCCGCTACACCCACCGCCAGCAGGACGTCGACCCCGACGCGATGAACCGCGAGCCGGAACCCGAGGACGAGCGGCTGCTCAGGGAGTTCGCCGAGCGCTACTTCCCGACCGGCGCTGGCCCGACCATGCGGCTCGCGACCTGCATGTTCACCAACACGCCGGACGGTCAGTTCGTCGTCGATCGCCATCCCGACCACCCGCAGGTCGTTTTCGGGGCCGGTTTCTCGGGCCACGGCTACAAGTTCGCCAGCGTGATCGGCGAGATCCTCGCGGATCTGGCGAGCGAGGGGCACACCGACCACCCGATCGACTTCCTCTCGCTCGATCGGTTCGACGCCGCCTGAGCGAGGCCGGACCGATCAATCCGAACCGCTCGCGTCCCGATCCCGCGAGATCGTTCTCCAACAGGAAACGAATGGGCAGGTTCTCGAGGAGGGACCGGGAGATAAAAACCGCGAATGGTCGTTCGAGGGGCGGTCGATGCGCGCGATACCGCACTCCAAGGCGTCTCGTTCTCCCACCGGAAACGCCACTCGGTCGGCCGGTGGCGTGCGACGGTGGTAGGACGACCGCGGGGCGTAAACGGACGTACGTCGGTCGCGAACGGCCGAACCGAACGTTTAGGTGGAGTACGGTCGATGGCGGCGTATGGCGATCGGCACCTGCTACTTCCCGGAACACTGGCCGCGCGAGCGCTGGCGGACCGACGTCGAGGCGATGGCTACGGCCGGAATCGAGTACGTTCGAATGGGCGAGTTCGCGTGGGGACGGATCGAGAAGGAACGAAACGAGTTCGACTTCGAGTGGCTCGATACCGCCGTCGACTTGCTCGCCGAGCACGACATCGAGGTGGTGCTCTGTACGCCGACCGCGACGCCGCCGAAGTGGCTCGTCGACGAGCGACCGGGGATCCTCCAGGAGGAGCGCGACGGCACCGTTCGAGCGTTCGGAGGCCGGCGACACTACTGTTTCAACTCGCCAGCGTACCGCGAGGAGACCGAACGGATCGTCTCGCGGCTGGCCGAGCGGTACGCCGACCGTCCGGCGGTCGTCGGCTGGCAGACTGACAACGAGTACGGCTGTCACGGGACGGTCCGGTGTTACTGCGAGGACTGCGCGCGGGCGTTTCGCGGGTGGCTCCGCGAGAAGTACGGGGGGATCGAGGCGCTCAACGAGGCGTGGGGAACGGCGTTCTGGAGCCAACAGCACGCCTCCTTTTCGGAAATCGACCCGCCGCGCCATGCGGCGGCCGAACACCACCCCTCGCGACTGCTCGAGTACTACCGATTTGCCAACGACAGCGTCGTCTCGTACAACTGGCTCCAGACCGACCTGTTGCGGGAGGCGAACGACGAGTGGCTCCTCACCCACAACTTCATGGGCGACTTCGAGACGCTCGACGCCGTTTCGGTAAGTGCGGACCTCGATTTCGTCTCGTGGGACTCCTATCCGACGGGGTTCGTGCAGGATCGGCGCGCCGGCGAGCCGACCGCCGACGAACTTCGAGCCGGTGATCCCGACCAGGTCGGCCTGAACCACGATCTGTATCGCGGCGCGCTCGGCCGGCCGTTCTGGGTGATGGAACAACAGCCGGGCGACGTGAACTGGCCGCCACACGCCCCCCAGCCCGCCGAGGGTGCAATGGCTCTCTGGGCGCATCACGCGGTGGCTCACGGCGCGGACGTGGTCTCCTACTTCCGCTGGCGGCGCTGTCGGTTCGGTCAGGAGCAGTACCACGCGGGGCTACGAAAACAGGACGGCTCCCCCGACCGGGGCTACCGCGAGGCCGAACGGGCGGCGGCGGAGCTCGAAGCGATCGGGGAGTTCGGCCCCGTCGACGCGCCCGTGGCCCTGCTGCACGACTACGAGAACTGGTGGGCGCTCGACATCCAGCCGCACGCACCCGAGTTCGACTACTGGGAGCACCTCAGAAGCTACTACCGGGCGCTCCGGGCGCGGGGCGTGCAGGTCGACGTGGTCCACCCCGCGACGGACCTCGGAGCGTACGCCGCGGTCGTCGCCCCGTCGCTCCACCTCGCCGACGCGGAGCTCACGGACCGGCTCGAATCGTACGTTCGCGCGGGCGGCGAGCTGCTGTTGGGAGCGCGCTCGGGCGTCAAGGATCCCTACAACAAACTGTGGAATCGACCCGCACCGGGGCCGCTCTCGGAACTGGTCGGCGCGAGCGTCGACCAGCACGAGAGCCTCCGCGAGCCGATCGAGACGCGCGTTTCCTACGACGGGGCGGAGTACGACTACCGGACGTGGGCCGAGTGGCTCGACCCGGATAGGGCGACGGTCCTCGGAACGCACGAGAGCGGGGTCGCCGCGGGCCGGCCGGCGATCGTTCGACGGGAAGTCGGCGACGGGCGCGTGACCTACTGTGGGGTCTGGCCTGGATCGGATCTCGCGGACGCGCTTTCGTGTGATCTGCTCGATTCCGCCGGCGTCGCACACACTGAGCGGCTGCCCGAGGGCGTTCGCGTCGCCGAGCGCGACGGACACACGTGGATCACGAACTTCACCGGTGAACCGGTCCGCATCGAGACGGATGGGGAGCGGGTTCTGGGGGAATCCGAGATCGAACCGTTCGGGGGCGGCGTCGTTCGGTCGCCGGTCGACCGGCTCGAACTGTCGAGCCGTCCGTCGAGCGCCGGGTGAGCGGATCGACACCGTTTTGTCGACCCTGCTGGACGGTATCGATGATGGCTACTGAGACGAAAGCGGACCGGAGATCGAGCGAGGTACGCGTCGGCGTCGTCGGCGGCGGGTTCATCGGCCAGACGGTCGGCGGGCAGCTGCTCGCGGACGGGGCCGCCCGCGTCGCCGCGCTCGTCGACATCGACGACCGAACGCTCGAATCGACGGGCGAGGAGCTCGGGGTTCCCGCCGAGTCCCGGTACGAGCGCTACGCAGCGATGCTCGATGAGGAGGAGCTCGATGCGGTGTTGATCGGCACGCCCCACACGCTGCACTACGAGCAGATCCTCGCGGCAATGGACTACGATCTCCACGTCCTCTGTGACAAACCGCTGACAACCGACCTCGACGACGCACGAGACCTCGTTGCCCGCGACGCCGCGCGCGACGAGACCCTGATGGTCGGCTACCAGCGCCACCTGTACCGGGCGTTCGTCGAGGCGCGCGAACGGTGGGCCGAAGCGGGGCGCACCCCCAGGTGGATCACGGCCGAGATCAGCCAGGACTGGGTCGGCCGGTTCGAGGGAACGTGGCGGACGGACCCCGACCTCTCGGGCGGGGGCTACCTGTACGATACGGGGAGCCACCTGCTCGATTCGATCCTCTGGAGCACGGGACTGACGCCGACGGCCGTCGCCGCGGAGATGGCGTTCGTCGACGACGAGCGGCGCGTCGACGGCCGGTCGCACGTCACGATCCGGTTCGAGGAGGGGGCGACCGCGTCGGTCACCTGCTCGGGCGAGACGCCCTGCATGCGCGAGCACATCCACATCTGGGACGCCGAGGGCGCGACCTACCTCGATAGCAAGGACTGGGAGGCGAACGAACTCGTCGAAATCGACGCGGAAAGCGGCGAGCACCGACCCCGTCTCGATCGCGGGAGCCTGCCGAACAAGGCGGAAGCGTTCGTCGCGGCGGTTCGAGACGGGAGCGAACCGCCGGCGACCGCGCTCGACGGCCTTCGGGTGACGGCGGTCACGGAAGCCGCATACGAGTCCGCACGCGGCGACAGCGAGTTCGTCAGCGTGGATCCCAAGGACGTCGCGATCGATCGGTGACGGCAGTCGCGCGAACGGTCACGGACCGATCGTAGCTACTTGACGGGGATTCCGAACAGCCACGGGATGAACGCGACCGAGAGGTAGAGAAACCACTGGGCGAACCACGACAGGCCGAGCCACATGATCCCCCACGGGGCCGACCAGATCGACGGACGGACGGGCCATTCGGCACCGGGATGGGTCTGGTCTTTCGGGTAGACGTAATCGAACAGGAAGTGAAGCCCCATGCCGACCGTGACGAAGTGGATGGCGGTGTAGACGCCGTCGAGCCCGACGCCAGCGAGCAGTGCGACCTGAAACAGTATCGTCGGCGGGAGGAACGTATGAAAGATCCACGAGCGGTGGAACCGTCGGCTGAACGTATCGACCTCCGGTAGGAGGACGCCCGCGACGAGAAAGAGGAGGAAGATCGGGTGGTGGCCGATGACGAGCGCGAGCAGCATGGTCGGGATCGTCGAGAGGACGTGGAGTTTTCGCGTCGTCATGGTGTCGTGCTCAGGTACTTTCGAAGGGGTGACTCTTCCGTTTCTGCGGCCTCCTCGTACATCACGATCTCGAGGACGGCGACGAACCCGGGAAACAGGAGGAAGACGAACGGCGGGAGGACGACCGTGAGCGTCGCGGCGGCGACGACTAGACACGAGTGAAGCACCGCGAAGTGCGGATGGGCGCTGGAGACGTCGAGCGCCCGCCGGAACGCCGCTTTCGTTCCCAGCCCACGGTCGAGCGAGCGAACGTTCGCCACCCGGAAAACGAGAAAGAAGGCCACGAGCGAGAGATACGCACAGAGCAAACCGGCGAGAAAGAGATATCCCGAGAGTCTGGCGAGCGCGAGATCGAAGTACAAAAGTGTGGCGAGCGGCGGGACGACCAGCAGGACCGAAAGCGGGAGGCCCGAAACGAGGTTTCGACGCACGGATCGGAAGTAGCTCTTCAGACGGGCGAGATCGGAGCGGTGGTCCTCCGGAACGGTACGGATCGTCTCGAACAGGGCGAGGACGGCCGCACCGGCCGGGACGAGGAGAACCGACAGAAGGGAGAACGCGAGGCTGAGCGAAGCGAGCAGGACGATCTGGCGATAGGTGAACTTCACCGCGACGACGAGCGATCCGGTGAGGTCCGGAATCCGGGCCACGGAGCTACCCCTTCATCCCGCTCAGGGTCATCCCACGGATGAAGTACTGCTGGGCCGAGAGGAACGCGAGGATCACGGGTAGCACCATGATCGCCGCCGTCGCCATCACCAGCCCCCAGTTCTGCGTGTACTGGCCCTGGACGAGAAACAGCGCGACCGGCAGCGTATAGAGGTCCTGGGAGGTCGCGATGATCAGCGGCCACTCGAAGTTGTTCCACGCGCCCATGAACGCGAAGATCCCGAGGGTGGCGACCGCGGGCTTCGCGAGCGGGAGGTAGATGTGATAGAAGGCCTGGAACTTGTTACAGCCGTCGATCCGGGCGGCCTCGCCGAGCGAGTCGGGAAGCCCGAGGAAGTACTGGCGAAGCAGGAAGATGCCGAACGGGCTCGCGATGAAGGGCACGATCAGGCCGCGATACGTGTTCACCCAGCCGAGCTCGGCGAGGATGATGTACACCGGGATGAGCGTCACCATACCGGGGATCATCATCGTGCCGATGAAGAGGAGGAAGATCTTCTCGCGGGCGAAGAAGTCCAGTTTCGCGAAGGCGTAGCCCGCGAGCGTGTCGAACGCGACGTTAAAGAGGGTGACCGCGCCCGCGAAGACGATCGCGTTGAAGAACCACCGCTCGATCGGGTGGTTGGTAAACAGCGCGATGAAGTGTTCGAACGTGATCGTCTCCGGGACGATCGTGACGACGCCCGCGCTCGGGTTCGCCGACAGCGCCGTCGTGACCGTCCAGTAAAACGGCGCGATCATCAACAGCGCGCCGAACGTCACGCCCGCGTAGAGCAGGATCTTCTTCGTCCAGTAGGTCGGCCCCGACCGTTCGTATCCCGGGTAGTCGTAGTTCGAACGAACCATCAGTAGGTCACCTCGTCGTTCCCGCGGGTTCGATACTGGTAGTAGCTGAACACGAAGATGATCGCAAAGAGGATCATCGCCATCGCGGCGGCCAGCCCCATGCTGTCGTGCTGGAACGCCTCCTGATAGATTAGGACGACGATCGTCGTCGTCGCGTAGTACGGCCCACCGCTGGTTAGCGCATAAGC
>JAWARX010000106.1:0-7338 GCA_038893155.1 Halalkalicoccus sp. | reverse complement strand
CGATGGGCAGCGAGGAGACGATCGTCGTGGACTACCCCGACGACTCGGACGACCTGTACGTGCTCGTCGACGCGTGGTCCGGCAGCGGGAGCTACGAGCTGACGATCACCGAGAAGGGCGAGTAGTCGACCGACCGTCGACGGCAAACCCTTAGCCCCTCGCGAGCGAGGTCCGAGGTATGGCCGAGCGCAAACCGCCGCTGCATGCGAGCCACGAGGACCGAGGGGCGAAATTCACCCCCTTCGGCGGGTGGTCGATGCCCGTCGAGTTCGACTCCATCCGCGAGGAGCACGAGGCCGTCCGCGAATCGGCGGGCGTCTTCGACGTCTCGCACATGGGCGAGATCGAGGTTTCGGGCCCCGACGCCGCGGCACTCTTACAAAGACTGACCACCAACGACGTCGACTCCCTTTCGATAGGGAACGCCCAGTACTCGACGATCACGAACGCTGATGGGACTATCCTCGACGACACCGTGATCTACCGGCTCGACGAGGAGGAGTACCTCTTCGTCCCGAACGCGGGTCACGACGGGGAGATGGAAGAGCGATGGATCGAACACCGCGAGGAGTGGGGGCTGGACTGCGAGGTGACGAACCGCACCGAAGAGTGGGCGATGTTCGCGATTCAGGGGCCCGACGCCGAGGACCTCGTGGCCGACGCCGCGGGCCAGGAGCTCCGCGATCTCTCCCGGTTTTCGATCGCCGAGGCCGAGATCGCGGGCGCGGACTGTCTGCTCGCCCGGACCGGCTACACCGGCGAGGACGGGTTCGAGGCGCTCGTGCCGTGGGACGCCGCCGAAGCGGTCTGGAGCGCGTTCGACTGCCAGCCCTGCGGGCTGGGCGCGCGCGACACGCTCCGGATCGAGGCCGGATTCCTGCTCTCGGGGCAGGACTTCGACCCCGAGGACAACCCCAGAAACCCCTACGAGGCCCGCGTCGACTTTACTGTCGACCTCGATACCGAGTTCGTCGGGCGCGACGCGCTCGCCGCTGTCGAGGCGGACGGCCCCGAGGAGCTGTTCGTCGGGATTCGGCTCGAAGAGCGAGGGGTCCCCCGCCAGGGCTACGGGATCGTCGCCGACGGCGAGGTCGTCGGCGTGGTCACGAGCGGGACGATGAGCCCGACGCTGGGCGAGCCGATCGGGCTGGGGTACGTTCCCGTCGAGTACGCAGAGGAGGGCACCGAGGTCGCGATTCGCATTCGCGGGTCGGACAAAAGGGCAAGGATTGAAGCCCCGGGCTTCCTTGGTGGTCGGTAATGAGCTTCGAGATACCCGAGGAGCTGCACTACCTCGAATCCCACGAGTGGATCGACCCCGAAACGGGGAGAGTGGGCATCACCGAGTTCGCACAGGACGAACTCGGCGACGTGGTGTTCGTCGAACTGCCCGAGGAGGGCGAGGAGCTCTCCCGGGAGGCCGAGTTCGGCGTCATCGAGTCGATCAAGGCAGTCTCGGACCTCTATGCGCCCGCGAGCGGAACGGTCACGGCCGTCAACGAAGCGCTGTTCGACCGGCCCGAACTCGTCAACGAAGACCCCTTCGGCGAGGGGTGGATGCTCGAACTCGACGTCGAGGGCGATCTCGACGGGCTGCTTTCGGCCGAGGAGTACCGAGACCAGATCGAGTAGCGAACGGCCGGACGACCGGAACCCCCTGCTTCATGTATTCGTACCCGTAAGCTCCGTCATGCACCGGCGGACAGACGCCACGCTTCTCAGGAACCATGACAGCACGGAATAGCCACGGGAGTCCCTACGCGCCCCACACCGACGAGGAGACGAACGCGATGCTCAAAGCGATCGGCACGGAACGCGTCGAGGACCTGTTCGACATCCCCGACTCGGTGCGCTTCGACGGCGAGTTCGGCATTGAGCCGCGGGGCGAACGCGAGCTGCGAGCGGAGATGCACACCCTCTTGGGACGAAACGACGATCTGACCGAGTTTCTGGGACGTGGGCACTACGACCACTACGTCCCCTCGCTGGTGGATCACCTCGCGGACCGCTCGGAGTTCCTCACGAGCTACACGCAGTACCAGCCCGAGCTCACCCAGGGCTTTCTCCAGGTCCTGTTCGAGTACCAGTCGATGCTCGTCGAGTTGACGGGCTTGGAGATCGCCAACTGCTCGATGTACGACGCGGCGACGGCGCTGGGTGAAGCCGCGACGCTCGCGGACAGAGTGAGGGAGACGAGCGGGTCGACCGTGCTGGTGCCCGAGTTGATGCGCGAGGAACGCCGCTCGGTGCTCGAAAACTACACCGAGGGCGCGGGGCTGACCGTCGAGACCTACCCGCACGACGACGCGAACGCCGATCTCGACGGTCTCTCCGAAGCCGCCGGCGAGGAGACGGTGATGGTCTACGCCGAGAGCCCGACGGTTCGGGGTACGATCGAAGAGGAGCTGAACGAGATCGCCGGAATCGCGGACGAGGAGGACGCGCTGTTCGTGCTGGGCTCGGATCCGGTCGCGCTGTCCGTGCTCGAAGAGCCCGCGAACGTCGGCGCTGACGTCGTGATCGGCGACGCGGCCACGCTGGGGCTGGGCACGAGCTACGGGATGGGACTCGGGCTGTTTGCCACCCGCGAGGCGTTCGTCCGACAGGTTCCGGGTCGCCTCGTCGGCGCAAGCACCGACGCCGCGGGCGAACGGACCTACACGCTCACCCTCCAGACGCGCGAACAGCACATCCGCCGCGAGCGCGCAACCAGTAACATCTGTACGAACCAGGCGTGGGTCGCCCTGCGGACCGCGATCCACGCCGCGTGGCTCGGTCCCAGCGGGTTAGTCGACCTCGCTACCGAGTGTCTCGAAGCGCCCGTCGAGCTGGCTGACCGCCTCGACGCGATCGACGGGGTGCAGGCCCCGATTCACGACAGACATCACTTTCGTGAGTTCGTCGCACACACGGACCAGCCCGCAGAAGCTGTTCGAACGTCACTCGAGGAGTACGAGTTCGCGGTCCACGCGATCGACGAGCACCTGGTGCAGGTCTGCGTGACCGAGACCAATCGCGAGAAAACGGACGCGCTGGTCACCGCGTTCAGGGAGGCCGCCAGATGACGCTCGAATACACCCAAGCACGCTGGAACACCGACGACGAGGGCTACGAGCTGCTACTCGTCGAAAAGAACGAGACGACGGTCGGGACCGACGACGTCCCGCTACCCGACGGTCTCAAGCGCGACGAACTGACCCTGCCCGAACTCTCCGAACCCGAACTGGCCCGCCACTACACCCGTCTTTCCCAGATGAACTACGGGGTCGAGTCGGGGCCCTACCCACTGGGGAGCTGCACGATGAAGTACAATCCGACGTTCACCGAGGACGTCGCGGCGCTCCCCGCCGCGGGCGTTCACCCGGATCGGTCGCCCGAAAGCGTCCAGGGAACCCTCGAACTACTCCACCGTCTCGAAGACCAGCTCGCACGCATCGGCGGGATGGACGCGGTGACGCTCCAGCCGCCTGCGGGCGCGGCCGGCGAGTTCGTCGGCATCCTGATCGCGAAGGCGTATCACGACTCGCGGGACGACGACCGGACGGAGGTCGTGATCCCCGACGCGGCCCACGGCACGAACTTCGCGAGCGCGGCGATGGGCGGCTACGACGTGGTCGAACTCCCCTCGGGCGATGATGGGCGAGTCGATCTCGACGCACTGGAGGCGGCGCTCTCCCAGCAAACCGCGGCGTTGATGCTGACGAACCCCAACACGCTCGGGCTGTTCGAGCGCGAGATCGAGGAGATCGCGGGGATGGTCCACGACGTCGGCGGGCTGCTTTATTATGACGGCGCGAACCTGAACGCCCTTCTGGGGAGGGCGCGTCCCGGCGACATGGGCTTCGACGTCATGCACTACAACGTCCACAAGACGTTCGCGACGCCCCACGGCGGGGGCGGCCCCGGCGCGGGTCCCGTGGGCGTCACCGAACGACTCACCGAATTCCTGCCAACTCCGCACATCCGCAAGAGTGACGGCGGTTATGAGCTCTTCGAACCCGAGAGCACGATCGGAAAGGTCCACGGCTTTCTCGGCAACTGGCTCGTGTTGATCAAGGCCTACGCCTACATCGCCCGGCTGGGTGACGCGGGGCTCGCGGACGCGAGCGCGAAGGCGGTGCTCAACGCGAACTACCTCGCGAGCCAGGTCGAGTACGACACCCCGTATGAGCCGTTCCACCACGAGTTCGTCGCGAGCGCGGGCGAGCAGGACGCCGCCGACGTCGCAAAGCGGATGCTCGATTACGGCGTCCACCCGCCGACCACGAAGTGGCCCGAGCTCGTGAGCGAGGCGCTGATGACAGAGCCCACCGAGGTCGAGACCCGCCGGTCGCTCGATCAGCTCGCCGCGGCGTTCAACGCCGTCGCGAGCGAAGAGGCGGGAACGATCGAGGCGGCACCCGAACGGACCACCGCGAAACGGATCGACCAGACCGAAGCGGCGCGGAACCTCCGGCTCTCGTGGCAGGCGCTCGCGGACGGTTCATAACTCACCGAGGAAAACGACCCGGATTTTAGCAACTCTTACTATCTCCGCGCGCTTCGATTAATACATGACGGTAGTCAGCGTCTCGATGCCCGAGGAGCTTCTGAACAGGATCGACGAGTTCGCCGACGATCACGGCTACACCGGCCGCAGCGAAGTGATCAGGGAGGCGTCGCGAAACCTGCTCGGGGAGTTCAAAGACCGCGAGCTCGAGGATCACGAACTGATGGGCGTGATCACCGTCCTGTTCGACTACGAGACGACGAGCGTCGAAGAGCGCATGATGCGGCTTCGCCACGAACACGAGTCGCTGGTCACCTCGAACTTCCACAGCCACGTCGGGGATCGCTACTGCATGGAGCTGTTCATCCTCGAGGGCGATCTGGAGGGGATCAGCGAGTTCGTCGGGAAGATCCGCGCGACGGGCGACATCCTCACGGTGGATTACTCGGTGATCCCGGTCGACGACTTCATGCGGCCGCTCTCAGAATCGTAACCCCCTCTTCCCGACGCGTCTCTCGTTCGTGTCTAGCTCGAACACGGTCCGAGTGCTCCTATAGCGAGGATCGATGGCCTTGAAGAGGATTCGCGCCGACGGCCACCGCCGTTTCCTATCGTCACTGGCGGTGTATTAACCCGTGAGCGTCACGGGCACCCGGTGGTTCCTCCCGTCAGGACCGTTCGAACAGTTCCCTCGATTCGGACCGTCCGGTCATGTCGAGATCGATTCCGCTTCGCTCCCAGAGCGTCGCGTCCCGGCCCGTGGCGACCGTAGCGATCGTCTCGGTGGCTCGTCCGTGCTCCTCGCTCTCGACGAACTGCGCCCACTCCCCGATTGAGTCGAACTCGATGACAAACTTCACTTCCGGGGAGAGCCCCTGCTCGTTCGAGCGTGCCTCGAAGCCCGCGACCGAGCGCTGGTTGATCCAGTCGAGGCAATATCTGTCCAGCCACCGCTCGTACTCGTCGCGGTGGGACCCAAGCAGGTCGAACTCGATCTCGTAGACGTACGGTGGTTTCATCGTTTCGCAGTGGCGAACGTCGTCTCGATCGGAGCGAACGGCCCGCTACCCCCGCCTGAAGGCAACGACCGATACGTCGGCGTGGTTCCGGTGTCGATGCATGCCACGTCGGGTACCGGTGGTACGTGATCCATCAGTGCTCACTTCTCGAATCACTGTTGTGGTCACTGACCGGTCGTCCTGTCGCTCAATAGTTCAGGGTTTTAAATACAGTTTTGCCGGTCGGACCGGAGCCGACGAAACCTGTCAGGCTCGCCCCTCGAAGGCGGCGAGCGCGAGCTTCGACTCGACGGCGGTCAGGCGCTGGGACATCGCCGACGACGAGATATTCAGATCCGCGGCAAGGTCCCCGATCGAGGTCTCTCGGGGGGAGGCGTAGTAGCCGGCGGCGACGGCCGCCGTCGCCGCCTCGCGCTGTTTCTCGGTCAGTTCGAAGAGATCGAGCGTGATCGTTTGGGAGCGTTCCTTGGCGTCGACGCGCTCGACGCGCTTTAGTCGGCGGAGCGAGAGTCCGTCGACGACGGTTTTGAGCTCCTCGACGAGCTCAGCGAGCCGCTCGCGATCGGGCAGATACGTCTCGATGACGATTCGATCCCCCGAAACGTCCGTCAGCTGTGGGACGCTGCCGAACTCGGCGAAGACGGCACACAGGCAGGCCGCTTCAACCTCGGTTTCGACGTGGACGAGGTCCGAACAGTCGTCCTCGGCACAGTCACACTCCTCGGGCTCCAGGGTGACATCGGTGTGACAGTCGTCACCGACGATCTGCTGGCGGACGCCCCTCACCTCCCCGTCGAGCGCGCCCAGCGGGCAGGCCTGCTCGGCCGGCGAGCGGACCTCGAACTCGACGTACAGCCGCTGTGGGGTGGCTTCGCCGTTCCGGGTCCCGTGCTATCACGACTGGGTATACGCTCACCTCGCATAAACCTTGCACCGATGTTCTCTATTCGCTCTTCAGAAGCACATTGTTGGTCGAACAGAGGTGGCGCTGTGAAAGCGTAGCGGGCAAGGGTGATGCGTCAGCATCACCCGACTATGTTCCCAGTTGAAGTCTTTCGCTCGGAGGCGAGCGCCGCGAACCTGCTGGAGCAGGTTCGCTGGCGCGAGGCCCTCCAGTGCCCGCGCTGCCAGTCTGAGTCGGTGATCAAGTACGGCAGCTATCGAGAGTATCAGCGCTATCGCTGTAAAAATTGTGGACGCACCTTCAACGACAAGACTGGCACGATCTTCGCGCACGCGAAGATCGGCCTCGATAAGCTGTTGTTCGCATTCTACTCGTTGCTTCGGTTTAACACGAGTATCCGCCAGCTAGACGCTGAACTTGATGTCTCGTATCGGTCGCTTCACCGGCGCGTCGAGCGCTTTGCCAGAACGCTCGACGCGCCCGAGATCGATCTCGTTGGCCCAGTTGAGATCGATGAGTTCTACGTTTCTGCCGGGAAGAAAGGCCGCGAGCGCGACGCTTGGTCGCGCTCGCGTGGCCTATCGCACCGTGGACGAGGAAGTTACGACGAAGACAAATCTCCTGTGTTTGTCCTCGTGGATCGCGCCAGCGATCAGCGATACGTTATCCCGTCGAAATCCGCCGACGAATCAACCGTACGACTCCTCCTCGTGGTTATCGAGGAGGAGTCGCTGACAGTCTATACCGACGGATTTCGTGCCTACGACCCATTGGAGAAAGACGAAGCGTACCAGCGAGAAGCAGTTATTCATAGGGATTAGGAGATGTGTTGATTCTCTCTGAGCGCGTAATAGGGTCATGACTCGTGAGGGAACGAAATTGGCCGGTGTTGACCCGGAGCAGTTGCGCCAGCAACTGCGAAGGGA
>JAWARX010000105.1:0-4057 GCA_038893155.1 Halalkalicoccus sp. | reverse complement strand
CAGGATTAGCGATCGTGTCGTCGCTGTGCGGTCCCCATCCTGCGCAGGAACTCGATGAGCGTGCCGATCGCCCGTCGAACGTCGTCGTCCCGCAGTGCCCGGATCAGTCCGCGCAGCCCCATCTTGGGTGGCTGTTGCTCATCGGTAAACGCACTGAGACCGGCGTCGACGGGCTCGATGAGCTGTGGATCACCGAGTCGATTGCCGAGCCACAGCATGTTCCCGAGGTTCTGTCCGAGCTCGTACGGGTCGATCTCTTCATCGCCACGTGTACTCTCGAAGCCCGCAGCGACGAGTCGAAGCTGCTCGAAGGAGCTGCGTGATTCTCCCGCGGCGACTTTCAGCTCCGGCATGAGGTCCGAAACGAGCCCCTCCGTCGCTTCAAGCAAATCGAGCAGTTCGATGAACGTTCCCGTGTTCTCCCCGAGTTTCTGGAGGAGCAACAACGTATCCTGGTTCTCGAAGGCGAGGCGAACGTCCTCGAGGGGACCACGGGCTTCGGCCGCGGCCGTCTTGAGTTCGGGTGCGAGGTCGTCGGCGAGGGACTTCGTGGCTTCGAGCATATCGAGCAGCTCGATGAACGTTTCTGCGTTCTCGCCGATCTTCCGGACGAGAATGAGGGTTTCCTCGCGTTCGAGTGCGAGCCGAAGCTCCTCGAGGGACTCGCGGGATTCGGCCGTCGCGGTCTTCAGCTCGGGTGCGAGATCCTCCCCGAGATGCTTCGTCACGATCAGGAGGTCGAGCAGCTCGGCGAGATCGTCGGCGTTCGCCTCGACGCGCTCGGTTAGTTCGTCGACGTTCGTTCGGCCTGAAGGGGGGGTTGCCCCCTCTACATCGCTCGACATAGTTACACCGGGGATGGGTCGTAGCCTTTCATCCACATGTTCCAGTAGACGGGCGGGAGGACGTTGATGTCGAGGACCCAGTTGGCTCGGCTTTCGACCGGCGCTGAAAGCGAGTCCGTGTAATCGAACTCCGCGATCACGGCTTTCCCCTTCTTCGTGAGCAGCGGGCAGGCGGCGTACCCGTCGTAGTGTCCGGGAAGCCGCTCTCCTCGCATATGCGCGATGAGGTTCTTCGCAACGACCGGCGACTGCTTTCGGGCGGCCGACGCCGTCCGTGATTTCGGCGTGTCGTCGCCGTCCCCGAGTGCGAAGACGGTGTCGTACTCGGTGTGCTGGAGCGTGTGTTGATCGACCGTGACGTACTGTGGCGGGCGTGTCGGCGTATCCGCAAGCCCCTCGACCTTATCGAACATCACCGGATCGCCACCCTCGGTCAGCGGGGAGCCTTCGGTGACGGCATCGGCACCGTACTGCGGGGAGACGGGTGCGTACATGTCGTATTCGATCGTCTCGCCATCCGGCGATTCGAGGGTTCGGTTCTCGTAATCGACCGAGTCGACCGAGAAGTTCGGCCGGAACTCGATGTCCCGCTTGCCCCAGATCTCCTCCATCTTGCTCTTGTAGGGTTCGACACCGAAGACCGCGTCTCCGGGCTTGGTCATGATCACTTCAGAGTCCTCGCGGATCCCGTGGCGACTCATGTAGTCTTCCATCAGCATACACATCTTCAGGGGCGCACCCGCGCATTTGATCGGGGTGTCCGGTACGCTGACGACGAACGTCCCGCCGTCGAACGAATCGACGGCGTCGCTCATCTCGATCGCCGCGTCGTAATCGTAGTAGGGAAAGACCTCGTCGGTCTCCTCCCAGCCCTCGGTCATACCGGGGACGGTGTCGGGTTCGAGCGTGTGTCCCGTCGCCACGACGAGGTAATCGTACTCGACGTCCTCGTTCTCGCATTCGACGAGCTTCGCGTCGGGATCGATTCCCGTCACGGTGTCCTGATGGAACTCGATCCCGTCTTTCAGGAGATCGTCCATCGATCGGACCTGTGCCTCCGGGACCATGTAATCGAACGGCAGCAGGTAGTACGACGGCTGATAGTAGTGTTCGGTCGATCTGTCGATAACGGTGATCGTTCCCTCGTCTCGGGCGAGCTTCCGTCGGAGGATGTTCGCCGTCATCATCCCACCCGATCCCGCACCGAGGATTGCGATGTGTGTCATGGTTGCCTCACCCGTGGCAATAATTACCCCCCTCAGATAATATCTGGTTTGGCGTGAGCCAACTCATCATAGTGACCGAACGCACGCTACCGATCCGACAGCACACGAAAAGCGAAACGGAGCGGACGTCGTCGCCGCGCGATGAAAACAGGAGGACGCGATCTCAGTTCGCCGCGCAGTTGTTCGGACCGAGTTCGAGGTCTGCGGCGTCGTCGTCCAGCTCCTCGCGGCCCCAGTTGATGTTCTTGATCTCGTTGTAGTTCGCCGGCTCATCGGAGAGACCCTCGACGATCGTCTCGATGAACGCCTCTTTGTCGTCCATCCCGAACAGCTCGTTGTCCGTTCTGAGCTGGTATAGCGTCGTGGCGAGGGGGCGGATCTCCTCGTCGCTGAAGTGACCCGGCAGGACGACGGTGTCGTCCCGAAGCTCCGCGAGCCGTTCGAGACTGTCGTAGAGCTCGTTCGCCCCGTCCCGGATATCCTCTTCATCGTTGCCCTCGAGATCGGGTCGGCCGACGCTTCTGATGAACAGCGTATCGCCCGCCAAGAGCGCCTCGCCGAACAGGAGCGAGACGCTACCGGGTGTGTGCCCCGGCGTGTGGATCACGTCGAGTTCGCTCTCGCCGACGGTCAGCGTCTCGCCGTCGTCCATCGGCGTGTACCCCTCGAGGTCGCCGCTGTCCGCGTCGTGAAGGTAGTACGGGACGTCGAGTTCGTCTGCGAGAACGGGTCCGCCGCTGATGTGGTCGGCGTGGGCGTGTGTATCGATCGCGCCGATGATCTCGACGTCGCGTTCGTCCGCGACATCGAGATACGTATCGGTGTAGAGGCTCGGATCGACGACGAATGCCTCGTCCCGGTCGTACACGAGATACGAGATGCAGCCCGTCCCCGGACGGACGATCTGTGTGACGCCTTCGGCTCCTTCGATGTCGTAGGCCTGATGGACGCGGCCCCATCCACGCATTCCATCCGTAACCGATCGGGCGTTGTAGCCCCGATCCCGGAGGAACTCCGCCGCTCGTGCCGACGTGATACCGCCGACACAGACGGTTGCGATCTCCTTGTCCTTCGGGAATTCGTCGATCGACGCCTCGAGGCCGTCGAACTCCTCGTCGAGCAGTTCGTCGTAGATCGGGACGTTGTGGCTGTTCTCGATCGCCCACTCCTCGTAGTCGTCCTCGTTGCGCACGTCGAGGATGAACAGCTCCTCGTCGTCTCGTCGAGCGGCGACCTCGTCGGGACTGATCTTGGCCGGACCGAACTCTGTTTTGCTCATCGTGTGCAATACTACTCGATCAACCCTGATAAATATGTAGTTGGCGACTGCCAAACGCGTCCGCTGATCCGATGGTTCGACATTGTTGTGTGCCAATCGAACTATTATGTCGGTTGGGTCAGTAGCTAATGGTACGTTGAACCATGACAGAACAGTCCGAGTTCGAGCGGGTACGGGAAGGAACGATGATTCTCCTCGACAGCGACGAAGTCGAATACTTCCAAGTGGTCGCCGGAACGGAGGACGGGCCGATCGCCCTTTCGGCCGCACGGGACCACGTCGGCGATCCGGACTACGAACTGTTCGCCGCGTTCCTTCTCAAGATCTTGGCCGACAGCGGTCCATCGGACCTCGAAGAACTCTCCGAGCGGGTCACCGAGCAGGCGCGTGCGCTTCGAGACGCGCCCGAACAGTGATCCCCGGAATTGGACGATATCACGGGTTCTAGCCGCTACGCTCCAGAATTTTTTATCTCGACGGGCGACGTTTTCGATTCATCCTGTTCGTGTCGCTGTCGATCGGAGTAACGCCGTATCTCGTCTATGGACTATCGCCTCTCGTGATCGGCGCACCGACCGTGTTGCCCCACTCGACCCACGAGCCGTAGTAGTGACGGACGGCATCGCGGCCGAGTAGCTCGTGAAGCACGATCCAGACGAGCGCGGAGCGCTCGCCGATCCGACAGTAGACGATCGTCTCTCCCTCGC
>JAWARX010000104.1:0-5173 GCA_038893155.1 Halalkalicoccus sp. | reverse complement strand
TAATAGTTTTATTTTGACTGGGCGCACTGTATGCACACACATACCAAGGAGGCGCTCGCGTCGCTGGTCGCGGCCCTGGCGCTCGTCGCGGTCATCCACTCGGGGATCTGGTTCACCCTGTTCGGGACGCCCGGGTTCACGGTGCTCGGGTTCCCGTTTCACTACTTCTGGATGGTGGCCGGCGCGCCGATCGCGATGTTCGTCCTGTACTGGATCTACTACCAGTACGTGACGGGTGCGATCATGGAGGAGAAACGACGGATGGCCGCGACGGCGGACGCGGCGGCCGCGAAGGGGGCGGGGATGAGGGCGGGCGAGGACGATGACTAGCCCGCTCCAGCAGGTCGGGGAGTACCCGTTCCAGGAGACGTTCGCCGAGCTGCTCTTTCCCCTCCTGATCATCGGCGGGACGTTCGTCGCGTACTACGGGATCAGCTACTACATGAAAAACCGTATCCGGGACACCGACGACTACATGGTCGCGGGCCGGACCATCGGGCCGTTCGTCAACGGATCGGCGATCTCGGCGACCTGGGAGAGCCTGGCGACGTTCATGGGCGTCGTCGCGCTGATGATCACCGTCCAGATCCCGTTTCTGGCGGTCTGGACCAACTTCCTGCTGTCGATCCCGCTGATCGTGATCCTGTACGGTCAGACGCTCCGGCGACTCGGGTCGTACACGCCGGCGACGTTCTGCAAGGACCGGTACGGCAACGCGATGTCAGCGATCATGGCCCTGCTCATCGTGTTCGTGATGCTGATGTACGCGCTGGGCCAGTTCATCGGGCTCGCACAGATCACCGAGGTGCTGCTCGGCTGGGACTACACCCTCTCGCTGTTCGTCATCGCCGCGCTGGTGACCGGTTACGTCGTCATCGCCGGCATGTGGGGCGTCTCGTACAACTCCGCCCTCCAGTTCTGGATCATGCTCACCGCGGCCGTTATTCCGATAATGTTCGTCCTCAACCAGCTCGGCTCGAGCGGCTGGTTCTTCCCGCCGCTCGGCTACGGCGATCTCGTCCCCCAGATGCAGGAGGCCAACCCGGGCTTTTTCGACATGACGTTCGACACCCGCTGGTACTTCGCGATGTTCCTCGCGATGGCGCTCGGGCCGATCGGGATGCCACACCTCGCCCAGCGGATCTTCACCAGCCGCGACGTCGAGGCCGGCCGCCGGACCGTCTTCTGGTTCATCGTCGTGACCGGGCTGATGTTCGCGACGATGTACTCCGTCGCGTTCGCGGGCGTCTTCTGGCTCGAAAACCAGGGCTACGAGGTCGCGGAGGCCGACCTCGATAAGATGATCTTCTACCTCAACTTCGCGTTCAACGGCGATACGATCACCGGCTACGTCGTCGCGGGGGCGATCGCCGGCGGGCTCTCGACGGTCAGCGGACATATGCTCGCCATCAGCGCCGCCATCGCGAACGACATCGTCGAGGCGTTCGAACTGGACGTCACCGAGGACCGCAAGACGCAGTTCGGCTACGCGGCCGTCGTCGGCGCGGGCCTCGTCATCGCGCTGATCGCGCTCAGCCCGCCCGCCTTCCTCGTCGTGAGCATCCTCTGGGCGTTCGCGATCAGCGCGGCCGCTATCACGCCGGTCATCGTCCTCGGCGTCTGGTCGGCCCGCGTGAACCGCTACGGCGCGATCGCGTCGAGCTTCGTCGGCTTTTTGGCCGTGCTCGTCCTCTCGCCGCACGCCTTCTCCGGTATCACCGCCGGCGGCGAGGGACTGACGGCGGCCGTCGGGATCGACGCGATCATGATCGCGTTCCCGCTGTCGATCGTCACGTTCGTCGTCGTGTCGCTGGTGGCCGAACGGGTCGGCGGGCTCGCCGTCGACCCCGCGGACAACCGGGCGCTGATCAACGAGATGCACGGCTACCCCGACGACGGCGTCGATCGCTTCACTAGCGCGACGCCGCTGATCGTCCTCGCAGTGCTCATGCTACCGATCCTCTGGTGGGGCCTCCAGCCGTGGTAGCCTAGCGATGCGGCTGTTCGGCTCGCGGATCGGAACGGCGGCGTGGCTGTGTATCGGCCTCGGCACCGCCGCCCTCGCGGTGGTCAACGACGATCGGGTGACCGCGCTCATCGCCGTGGGATGGCTCGTCCTCGCGGCGTTCAGCTGGGCCGAGTACCGGAAGTCGAAACGGTGACGCCGCCGGCAGGGTCGCGCTCGGCGTCCTCGGTGCCCGAACCCCGCCGGCGATCGCCGTCACCGGTCGATCCCGGCGATCGCCTCACTCCTCGCTCATCAGCACGGTCACCGGCCGGTCGGCCTCGAGCAGGACGGACTGGGTGACGCTCCCGAACAGCACCTTGCCGGCCGGGCTCCGCTTGCGGCCGCTCATGACGACGCCGTCGGCGTCGATCTCGTCTGCGACCGCGAGGATCCGCTCGGTGACGGTCCCTTCCTCGAGGCGAGTCTCCACGTCGATGCCCTCGCCGGAGAGCAGTTCGTACGCGACGCTCGTGCTCTCGGGCAGGGTGGGGTCGGCCGCCCCCTCCGCGCGCTGGGTCTCGAACTCGCGCAGCCAGGGCTGTGTGGTCTCCTCGGCGACGTTGAGCAGGACGACCCGCTTCTCGCCGGGCTCGCCGGGGAGCGCGAGGACCGCCTCCGCGACCCGCCGCGCCCGCGTCTCGTTCTCGTCGATCGGGAGCAGGCTCGTGTACATGGCACCCAATCAGCGGTTCTCGGCTTAACGATTGGGGAGATATGCGGTGTCCCAGAACGTCGAGGGGTCGGCGAGCCCGACGCCGGAATGCGTGACAAGCTATATCGGCCCCGTCGACGAGCCATCGGCATGGCCTACAGCTACGAGCCACATCGCTTCGAGGAGTTCGAGGAGGGACGGACGTTCAAGAGCCCCGGCCGGACCATCACCGAGACGGACGTGGTGATGCAGTCGGCGATGACCGGCGACTGGAACGAACTCCACACGAACCGGGAACACGCCGCAGAGCGCGAGTTCGGCGAGCGGATCGCCCACGGCGCGATGACGTTCAACTACGCCATCGGCATGGTGATGAGCGTCGGGATCCTCGAACGGACAGCCTACGCGTTCCTCGGCATGGATTCGATGACCCTTCCCAACCCCGTCTACGTCGGCGACACCGTCTCGGTCGAGATCGAGGTGACGGAAACGCGGGAGGTGGCGAGCCGCGACGACGTCGGGCTGGTCGTCTTCGAGACGACCATGACCACCCACGACGATCGCGTCGTCTTCCGGGGCGACCTGAAGTTCTTCGTGTGCAAGCGCGACGAGTCGTCTATCGAGCCGTGAGTTGCGAATCGATTCACGAGTCGTGGGTCGCCTCGTGAACGGTGGAGCGAGCGCACGGATCGGGGCCACACAGGTCAGGGAAGCTCGCGGAAGAACGAGCGGACCTCCTCGACGAACGAGTCGGGGATCTCCATCGCCGGGAAGTGCCCGCCCTCGGGCATCTCCGTCCAGCGGACGACGTCGTAGAACTCCTCGGCCCAGCTGCGTGGCGTCTTGATTATCTCGGCCGGATAGCGGGCGTGGCCGGTGGGCACGTCGACGGACGCCGGCACCGTTCGTTCGACGTCGGTCTCGTAGTACAGCCGCATCGAGGCGTTGATCGTTCCGGTGAGCCAGTAGACGGTGAGGTTGTCGAGGAGCCGGTCGCGGCCGATCGTCGCGTCGGGATCCTCGCCGTCGCTCCACGCCCGGAACTTCTCGACGATCCAGCCGGCCAGTCCCGCCGGCGAGTCGGTGAGCCCGTAGGCGACGGTCTGCGGGCTGGTCGACTGGATCTCCCGGTAGGCCGAACCGCTCCGGAGGAACGCCGCGGTCTCGCGCTGGGCGGCCAGTTCCTCCTCGTCGAGCATCGCCTTCGGCTCTTCCAGCCTCGACGGGGCGACAAAGAGCACGTTCGTGTGTATCGCCGCCACGCGATCGGAGCAGGTAGCTCCGAGGACCGCGGCGATCAGCGCCCCCCAGTCGCCGCCCTGGACGACGTACCGGTCGTAGCCGAGGCGGTCTAGCAGTCGATCGAGGACCGACGCGATCCGCTCGACGTCGTACCCCCTCTGGCGGGTCGGCCCCGAGAACCCGTACCCCGGCAGCGAGGGGGCGATCACGTGAAACGCGTCGGCCGGCTCCCCGCCGTGGCCCGCGGGGTCGGCGAGCGGTCCAAGGACGTCGAGAAACTCCACGACCGATCCGGGCCAGCCGTGGGGTAAGAGAAGCGGCGTCGCCGACGGCTCCGGCGAGCGGACGTGATAGAAGTGGACCCGCTGGCCGTCGACCGTCGTGACGTACTGGTCGAACCGGTTGAGCCGGTCCTCGAAGGCCGTCCAGTCGTACTCCTCCCGCCAGTAGGCACAGAGCTCCCGCAGGTAGTCTAGATCCGTGCCGTACTCCCACGCCGCCTCCGGGAGCTGGTCGGGCCAGCGGGTGGCGTCGAGCCGTCGCCGGAGGTCCTCGATCGCCGATCGCTCGACGTCGACCTCGAACGGTTCGATCGACGCCTCGTCCATCGACGTCACCGCTCTCCTCCCGTTCGCGTCGATCCGATTCGCGTGTCTCCCACGCGAGCGAGCGCCCCGTCCATGCGCCGTCGTATGTGTCTCGTAGGCAAATAGCAGGGGGTCGGAGCGTCGCGCGGACGACCGGAGCTGGACGGACCGGAGTCCTGCAACCACCCATCGGTGGCGATGGAGGCGAAATAGGTCGCCCAGACGCCCGCGAGAGACGGCCCCGAGCGGCGTCCGGTCGTGAATGAAACCGCGAGCGCCCTCGCTTTTAGTCTCTCCGATCAGTTCGCCGGGCTGACCGAGACGGCGAGCGATTCGAATCGACGCTCGCCTCGCCGGGCGTTAGCGTTCGGTTATTCGTTCTTACCCACAGCGTATTGCCCAGAGGGGATCGACCCCGAGACGATTCGGAGTTCGGTGAGTTCGCTCGCCGTGTTCCCGCATAATCACCGGCTAGTAAACATGTGTGGCGACGTACGACGTGTATGTCCATCCAGCAGGACGCGGTCGATCGGGTGTCGGCGTACTATCGAACGGACGGCTTCGAACTGCGCGATGCGAGTTCGAAGGAGGCGTGGCTGTTCGCGGCGAACCCGGTCGAGATCGAACAGTAGCCTCGGCACTCAGATCTCGGCCGCCCACACCGAGTAGCCCTCGGGAAGGTCG
>JAWARX010000103.1:0-5563 GCA_038893155.1 Halalkalicoccus sp. | reverse complement strand
GGGACCACGCGCGCGTGGCCGCGGGTCTCCCGCTCGACGGTGAGGTTGGCGTTGATCCAGCCGCACAGGTTCATCACGTTGAACCGGTAGTCGCCCATGTTCTCGCGCGTCGCGGAGTACGCCGACGCCCGGACGATCATCAAAGAGCCGCGCCATCCGTATACGATGGGAATGAGCAACGCGTTTCCCGACATCTCCCAGGACGACCAGGACCTCGTTTCGATCCCCGGGACCCCACCGGAAGTGATCGATCCGGACGAGGGCTGTCGGTTCGCTCCCCGGTGTCCGTTCGCCGAGGAGGAGTGCTGGGAAGTCACCCCCGAGCCACAGGAGTACGCAGAAGGTCATATCGTGGAGTGTCACCGAGCGGACGAGGCGGAGATGCTCCGCGAGGAGGCGGGAAAGCGGGAAACCTGGTGGGACGTCGCGGAGGACGGCGACGAGCAATCGGCGATGGCCGACGGCGGTTCACCCGATGGGGATGTCCATGAGTAGTACGTCCGCCAAACTTGAACTCGAAGGGATCAAACAGCACTTCCAGACGAACACTGACGTTCTCTCGCGGCTGTTAGGTGACCAACAGGTCGTCAAGGCGGTCGACGGGGTGACGCTACGGATTCGAGAGGGCGAGTCGTTCGGGTTGGCCGGCGAGTCGGGATGTGGCAAAACCACGCTCGGCAAGACGGCGATTCGGCTCCTCGACCCAACGGACGGTCGGATCACGTTCGACGGCCGGGACATCACCGAAGTCACCGGCTCGGAGCTGAACGAGTTCCGATCCGAAGCCCAGATTATTCATCAGGACCCGTACAAATCACTGAATCCCAGGTTTCGTGTCTTCAAATGGGTAGAAGAGCCGCTGAAGGTTCACGGGATCGGGAACAAGGAAGAACGAAGGGAACGGGTGTACGAGACCCTGGAGATGGCGGGACTCCGACCCCCCGAGCAGTTCCTCGACGAATATCCGTCAGACCTCTCAGGTGGCGAACGACAGCGGGTGGGCATCGCGCGCGCGCTCGCGCTCGAACCCTCGTTTCTGGTCGCCGACGAGCCTGCCTCGATGCTCGACGTCTCGATCCGGGCGAGCATCTTAGAAACCTTCGAACGGCTCCAGGATCAGCTGGGACTCACCGCACTGTACGTCAGTCACGACCTCTCGTTGCTCAAGCATATGTGTGATCGGATCGGGATCATGTATCTCGGGGAGCTAGTCGAGGTCGGCCCGGCGAATCAGATCATCAACGATCCGCAACACCCCTATACGCAGGCGCTCGTCTCCTCGGTGCCGGTAATCGATCCGGACGTCGACCGGGATCGCGTCAAACTGGTCGGTGAGGTTCCGGATCCGATCAACGCACCCTCGGGGTGTCGATTCCATCCCCGCTGTCCGAAGATCGTTCCGCCGGACGAGTACGAGTTCGAGCAGAAAAACTGGCGTGCAGTCGCGAACCTCCGGCGTGCAATCCTGCAAGACGAGGTAGAGACAGTCACCGCAGAGAACGGACTCCGCGAGGAGTTCGGCGTGCCGGATCACTTGTCCGACCAGCGGGCCGAGGCAGTCGTGTCGGAGGCCATAGAGGCGGTCGCCCGAAACGATCTTCAAGAGGCAAAAGACCTGTTAGGCGAAGAGTTCACGACACCCTGCGAAGAGCCCCCGATCGAGACGTACCGAGTCGGTGAGGAGCAGCGGGCAAAATGTGTTCTCCACGGACTGGACGATAAACAGCCGATCGACGGCGGCCGCAGGGACGAAACAGCGCTATCGAAGTAGCCCGTCGGACAGTGCAGTCGACGGTGGAAACGAGGATCGATCGGAGTACTGGATCAGTTCTCGATCGACCGGACGCGCTCGCCGTCCCACTCGATCGCGCCCTCGCTTGCGAGCTTCTCCAGATGAGCCTCGACGGTCAGCGAGGCCAGGTCCGCGACGCCCGAGAGGTCCTTTTCGTAGGCCGTCGCGCGGATCGTCTCGATCTCGTGATTGCCGGCTTCGACCGCCTTCCGCACCCGGCGTTCGCGCTCCAGTCGGTGGTCGATCAGCCAGTTCAGGCGTTTTTCCGGCGCTTCGATCGGGTCGCCGTGGCCCGGATGGAGTGTGGAAAAATCGAGGTCGCGAACCCGCCGTAAGGAGTCGAGGTACGCGGCCATGTCCGCGCCGTCGCCGCCGACGAAGACGCTGCTTTCGGCCATCGCCAGATCCCCGCAGATGGCTGCCCGGTCGGTGTGAAAGACGACGTGGTCCGGCGCGTGACCGGGCGTTTCGAGGACGCGAAAGCCACTCAGGCGATCCCCCTCGGAGAAGGTGTCGTCGGGTTCGACGCCGGTCTCCGCCTCGAATCGCTCGGAGTGGCCCGAAAGCGCCCAGACAGTGCGCGAGTCGGCGTAATGAGCGAGCGCGCCGACGTGGTCCGGATGGGTGTGGGTCACGGCGACGTGCGTTGCGCCCTCGGCGGCGGCGTCGAGCGCGTCGGTGCGCGCGGCGGGATCGATCAGGAGGCCGTCGGCGAGGTAGGCGTTGGTCGCACCCGTCGGCGCACGGGTGGTCGTCGGAACGGAAAAGCGGTCGATGTTCATGGGACGCGTTGGCGTCCCACGGGCGAGAAGCTATCGCCGGAGGAAGTAGACCTGCTTTCGCGCGTCGCGGAAGCTGTACCGGGAGGCGACGATATCGACCTCTTCGAGCCGGTTGAGGGCGTACCGAACCGTCCGGTCCGGCAGCAGGGACTCCTCTGCGAGCTGGCCCTGCGAGAGCGGGGCGTCCGTCTCCAGAACCTTCGCGACGAGCTTCGCGCTCGGCGGGAGTTCGACCAACCGCTCCCTGTACTCCTCCTCGGAAAGTGTCGTCTCGGCCACACCCAGGCTGTCCGCACGTGTGCTCATACCCACCACTCCCGAGCCACTCGTGGTAAACGTTGGCTATAGCTGCATACAAACAATATATACACAATAAGGAGTATAATTGCCATACCAAGACAACGACTTTCGGCCCGGCGGCCCTTCCGTCTCCATGGAGACGATTCCCGAGGAGTACGAGGGGCTGTTCGGTCAGAAGACGTTCGCGCACTTCGCGACGCTGATGGACGACGGCACCCCGCAGGTGACGCCCGTGTGGGTCGATTACGACGGCGAGTACGTCCTGATCAACACCGCACGCGGTCGACAGAAGGAGCGAAACGTCAGTCGGGATCCGAAAGTGGGCGTCTCGATCCTCGATCCGAACGACCCCTACACGTTCGTCTCGATCAGGGGGGAGGCCGAGGAGATCACCGAGGAGGGCGCGGTCGAGCACATCGATTCGCTGGCCGAGCGGTACATGGGCGTCGAGGAGTACCCGCATCACGACGCGGAGGAGGGTGCACGCGTCATCATCAAGATCCGGCCCGACCGGGTGATCACGGGCCAGTAAGTCAGTAGGATTTTATTCCCCGACACGAGAAAGGAGGACGTGAAGGGCAAGGAGTGGTACCAGACGGCCGAGGTCGCCGAGGAGTACGAGGACAAGCGGTTCTCTCGGGGCGGCCGGCTGATCGACCGCCGGGAGAAGACGGCGGTCAGCTCCGCGCTCGGCGAACTGGAGGGAAAGCGGGTCCTCGAGATCGCCTGCGGGACCGGACGGTTCACCGTGATGCTCGCCGCCCGGGGCGCGGACGTCGTCGGGCTCGACATCTCGAAGGCGATGCTGTCGCAGGGTCGCGAGAAGGCGCGGGCGGCCGGCCTCTCCGAACGGACGGAGTTCGTTCGCGGCGACGCCGCACGCCTGCCGTTTCCGGACGATCACTTCGACGCGGTGCTGGCGATGCGGTTTTTCCACCTGATCCCGAACCCCGACAGGTACTTAGAGGAGATCCGGCGGGTGACAAGCGGCCGGCTGGTGTTCGATACGTTCAACACGCCGAGTACGCGGACGGTCTACAACTGGCTGTTGCCGATGGGATCGCGCCTCTACGACGACGAGGACGTCCACGCGATGCTCGAACGAACGGGTTACGAGCTGGTCGAAGAGGGACACGACTTCCTGCTTCCGTACGGGCTCTACCGGGCGATCCCCCGCTCGCTCGCGGACGGCCTCTACCGGCTCGAATCGGGGCTGAGCGACACGGCGATCGGCGACGACTTCGCGTCGGTCTCCTACTGGAGCGCACGAACCCGGTAGAGGCGCGTATCAGTCCACCGTATTTTTAGTGTTCGGGTACAGTACCCGATGATATGGAGCTCTCCGTCGTGGTCCCGACCCTGAACGGTCGGCGCCAGCTCGTGGGGTGTCTCGACGCCCTCCGCGAGCACCTGCCGGCCGCCGAGGTGGTCGTGGTCAACGGGCCCTCGACGGACGGAACGAGCGGCATGATCCACGAGCGCCCGGACGTGGACGTCCTCGTCGAGATCGCCGACAGGAACATCAACGTCGCGCGGAACGCGGGACTCGAGGTGGCCCGCGGCGACGTGATCGCCCTGCTCGATCACGGTCACCGGATCGAGGACGGCTGGGCGAGTGCGATCGAGGCCGGGATCGCGGCGGGCGAGGACGCCATCACCGGGCCGACGCACCGGCCGATCCGCGGGGGCGTCACGACCGAGGCCCGCGAGCACCGGACCATCGCGGGCCGGGAGGTCACCTACTTCAACGGCGGGAACGTCGCGCTGACCAGCGAGGCGGTTTCCGCTCTCGACGGGTTCGACGAGTACCTCGAAACCGGCGGAGCGCGCGATCTGGCCCACCGGCTCGCGGGTCAGGACAGGACGGTGAGCTGGCAGTCGGGGATGGGCGTCAGAAAGAGCGTCGAGACCGACGGCGGGAACGACGGCGATCCGCGGATCGTCGGCCACGGGAGCTTCCTCGACAGCGAGACCCAGCGCCGGTGGGGGCTCAAGTACCGGGCGCTGGCCTACCGGCTGGCGAAGAACTACGGCCCCAGACCCACGGTACTCCGCCGGCTCGCCGGCCACACGACCGTCGACGGGGTCGCCTCCGCCCGCGGAGTTCTCAAAGGCAGCGTGAAACCGACCGCGTGGATCGGCGGCGGGAGCGCGGTCTCGATAAACACGCTGATCGGGCTGAAAGACGGCCTGCGAGCGCGCGTGAGCGACCGAACGCCGCGGCGAAACCCCTACGGCATCTCCGGACGACGCGATCGGGCCGTCGAACGGTACGATTGGCGATGAGAGAACCGGGGGCTCTCGAACGACGGGCGAGCAGAGATCTCCCGGAACGGGGCCGTCCGTAGGACTGCGATTCTCGTTGACCGGCAGTCCCGTGGCACCGAACGTGAGCACGAGCGAACGCGACCCGAGGGACGAGGATCGACGAACCGTCGCCGACCCCGTGCTGCCGACTAGCTTGCTACGGCAACACAGCCCGCGAGAAGAACAGAAAATATTATATAGAACCGCTAACGACCCTTATCTGAGATATATGTCACAGGCATCACAGCGACGCATGGGTGGACAGCCGATCTTCATCCTCAGCGACGACAGCTCCCGGACGCAGGGCCGGGACGCCCAGTCCTCGAACATCGCCGCAGGAAAGGCGGTCGCGGAGGCGGTGCGAACCACGCTCGGCCCCCGC
>JAWARX010000102.1:0-4159 GCA_038893155.1 Halalkalicoccus sp. | reverse complement strand
TCCGACGGCGAGGATCTCCCGGAGGTTCTCGCGGGTGTACTCGCCGATCTCCGCCAGCGTCGTATCCTTGAGGAAGTACTTCTCATCGTCGGAAATCGGAATGTAGACCGTCGCGCCAGTCCGGTCCTGGAGGTACTTTGCGAAGTAAAACGGGGCGACGTGGCCGATGTGCATCGGTCCCGAGGGGCCGCGCCCAGTGACGACCGAGTGAGGGTCGCCCGCGTTCGCCGCGTCGAGAAAGGGATCGAGGTCCCGTTCGGCGTAGAACACGTCGCGCCGGACTAGCGGGTGGACTGGCTTCGGAAACTTCGCTCTCTGGTCGGCGGTGAGGGCGTCGGCGCCGAACCGTTCGAGGAGTCTATCGTAGTCTATCTCGCCGTCGACGGCGTAGGGCGTTACGGTGAAATCGTCGTTTGCTGGCATGTGTGTTATCGATGGTGCTCACTTCCGAGGCGATACGAATCGAAGAAGCGAGTGAGCACCGCGGCCGTCGTCGTCGGGTTACGCCCGTCCGACCCGGTTCGCGATACTGTCCGCTTCCCGAACGCGCCATCGCCAGCGACCGACGCGGGAAGCGGATCGCACGGTACGGTCGACGGCGTAACGGCGTATAGAGGTTCCGCTCGGGTGGGCAGGGTGCTGACGGAGTCGAAAACTACCCGGCCGATTCGATATCGCCGAATACGGTTTATTCGAGCTCGGCGAGTCGCTCGAAGGTTCCGTCCCGAACCGCTCGAACGAGCTCTTGTTCGTCGATCTCGGGCACCCGACCGGGGTACTTGCGCTCGAAGTATCCGAAGAGGTTGCGCACGTCGCGCGCGAGGAACTCCGCTGCGTTTTCGTGCTCGCCCGAAACCGCTTGCGGCCAGTCGAATATCGTGATCCCGTCCTCCGCGACGAAGACGTTGTACTGGCTCATGTCGGCGTGGACGTACCCCAGTTCGTAGGCCGTCGTCAGCTCCCGGAGGATCAGCTCGAGGATCGGGCGGACCTGCTCGGGTTCGAGTTTCGTCCGCGAGAGTTCGACCCCGTCGATCTTCTCCATGATCAGCGCGTGGCGGTTCTGGTCCTCCGGGCGGGGCACCGAAACGTCGGGATACAGCGCCTCTAAGGCCTCGTACTCGCGTTCCGCGGCTTTTCGGGCGGTGTAGAACCACGAGAGGTGTTCCTTCTCCGAGGTGTAATCGCGCTCGCGGCGGACTTCCCTGAAATTGGTGTACCCCTCGCGGTGGAACTTCAGGGCCATCGGCCTGTACGATTGGACCTCGAAGACGTCGCTTTCCTTGCCGACGCCAAGCGGAACGCCAAAGCCCTCGATGGTGCCCCGCTGGGCGAAGGTCCGCAGCGCGAGGGCGTCGTAGCCGTCCATCCGCAGGCGGATTCCCTCGTACTGGATGGTCTTTCGCTCGACAAGCTTGCGATCCAGACAGCGATTCAGCCGAAAGTCGATCTCGTCGGGAGTGAGCCGCGAGAACTGGGGGAGCTTCTCTCGATCTACCCACTCGCTGAAGCGCATGCCGTGTTCGACGCCCGAGAGGAGGTGAAAGTCCTCGGGGTCGAGCTCCTGCATGACGCTCGCGACGTTCTGTGCCATTGAACGCGGTAGGCGAGGCGACCCTAAAAGCCCCGCGAGCGAGAGTATAAATCGCATTCAGCGATAGAGAATTGCGTGAAACGACTTCAGCCATCCCGTCGCCGGAGTGAAACGGCTCGCCGACCAGTGGCCAGTATGGATGACGACCACCCCGTCTTCGCGGCGCTGTACGACCCGCTGACGCGGCTCGCCGAGCACCGATTCGAGCCACACCGCGAGTGGCTCGTCGAGGACCTCTCGGGACGGGCTCTCGATCTGGGCTGTGGAACCGGCGCGACCTTCCCCTATCTCTGCGGGCGGGATCTGGACCTGCACGCGGTCGATCCGGACCCGCACATGCGACGGCGAGCAGAGCGCCGAGCGGCCGATCTGGACTGTGCGATCGAGATCCGCGCGGGGGCCGCCGAGTCGCTTCCCTATCCCGACGATCAGTTCGACGCCGTCGTCGTCTCGCTGGTGCTCTGTTCGGTTGCCGACGTCGAAGCGAGCGTCGCGGAGATCGCGCGCATCCTGAAGTCGGGCGGGGAGTGTCGATTCCTCGAACACGTCCGCGCCGAGGGGTGGCAGGCGCGGGTACAGGAGGCGCTGACACCCTGCTGGCGGCACGTCGCCGGCGGCTGTCACCTGGACCGGGCCACCCCCGAGTCGTTCGTCTCGAACCCCGACCTGCGCGTCGAGACGCTCCAGCGCCTGTCGGTCGGGACCCCGCCCGTTGCGCCGATCCTCCGCGGTCGGGCGATCCGCGAATAATCGGAATACCCTTCTATGTTCGCCATGTGCGTACACGAAACGGGCACAGTCATGACGAGCGATGAAACAGCAGCAATCGACGCGCTAGAACGCCTCGGGCTCTCGAACTACGAGGCGAAAGTGTTTATCGCGTTGCAGGAACTGGGTACGGGGACCGCCCGCGACGTCTACCGGGTCTCGGAGATCCCGCGCTCGCAGGTTTACGGTGCCGCGGAGAGTCTGGCCGAACGCGGGCTGATCGAGGTGCAGCACTCGACGCCGATGCAGTACCGGCCGGTGAGCCTCGACGAGGCGCGCGAGCTCTTAGAGGAACGCTTCGAGCGCGAGCGCTCGCAGGCGTTCGAGTACCTCTCGTCGGTCCGCGAGCGCCAGGAGCCCGGCGGCGAAGAACGAGAGGACATCTGGTCGGTCGACGGCGCGGGCCACGTTACCGACCGGATCGAACACCTCATCAGAACCGCCGACGAGCGGGTCGTCTTCGGCGCGAAATCGACCGATCTGGTCACGCCGACGATCGAGGAGGCCCTCGCTACGGCCACGGAACGGGGCGTCGAGGTCGTGATCGTCAGCGAGAACCCCGACGTACGGGCGCTGTTCGAGGACGGCCCGATGGCGGTGTACGCCGCCCCCGACAATCTCCGGAACGAGCGGGCCGCCCGGATGCTCGTCGTCGACGACGAGGCGGTGCTGTTGAGCGTCCAAGGCAACGGCGACGACCGCGAGGCCGCCTTCTGGAGCGAATCGAGCGGCTTCGCGACCGTGCTCGTCGAGATCCTCACCGGCTGGATCGACGCGAGCGTGAAGTGAGGGGCGATCGAAGGGCTTAAACGCGATTCGGCGGTAGAACACCTGACCGCTGGGAGACGGGCACCGGCGGGCACCTGTCGACGCGCGTCCACAGGCAGGAATGTGGTCCACGCGGTGCGGTTCGACGACCCGCGCGGACTGAACCACTCGACGCCCGTGGTGAAATCATGGCAAAGAGCTTCTACTCACACATCAGAGAGGCGTGGAAGAACCCCAGCGAGGGACCGCTGGGCGAACTGCAGTGGCAGCGAAAACAGGAGTGGCGAAAACAGGGGGCCATCGAGCGGATCGACCGCCCCACGCGCCTCGACCGCGCTCGCGAACTGGGCTACAAGGCCAAACAGGGGATCGTCCTCGCACGCGTCAGCGTCCGGAAAGGGACCGCGAGAAAACAGCGCCACAAGGCCGGCCGGCGCTCGAAGCGCCAGGGCGTCACCCGCATCACGCGCAACAAGAACCTCCAGCGGGTCGCAGAAGAGCGCGCGACCCGCAAGTTCCGCAACCTGCGCGTGCTCAACTCCTACGGCGTCGGCCAGGACGGCTCTCAGAAGTGGTTCGAGGTGATCCTCGTCGACCCCGAGCACCCCGCGATCGAAAGCGACGACGACCTCTCGTGGATCTGCGAGCCGAGCCAGGAGAACCGCGCGCTGCGCGGCCTGACGAGCGCCGGCAAGCAGAACCGCGGGCTGGGGACGAAAGGAAAGGGCACCGAGAAGACCCGCCCGAGCCACAACGGATAACTCCTCAGTCGTTTTCGACCGGCGTACAGTAACAGTCGCCCACGCAGTGGGTCGGCTCGCCGCCCTCGATCGCCCCGAGCGACGCGAAGACGCCCATCGCCCGGTCGATCGCGTCGGGATCGGGCCGGGCCCCGCTCGCGGTCGCGCCGTTGGGCCCCGAGCCCACCGGGATCCGCTCGACGATCTCGCGTTCTGCGTCCTCGATCACGGCCACCTCGTCGGTCGTCTGGACGGGGACGTACAGCTTCTCGCGGGCGGGATCCCACGT
>JAWARX010000101.1:0-7457 GCA_038893155.1 Halalkalicoccus sp. | reverse complement strand
TAGAAACCACAAAAAACCCGATGAAGATAGAGAACACGAGCCCCGGCTCGTTTTCGAACAGGCCAGGACCCGGTTGGATTCCGTGGACGAGTAGCGCTCCGATCAGAATGGCTGTCACGGAATCGCCCGGAATTCCGAGGGTGAGGGTCGGAACGAGCGCGCCGGCGGTACTCGAATTGTTTCCGGACTCCGCAGCCGCAACTCCTTTGATATTCCCTTCGCCGAAAGCAGGCACTGCGTTCTTCGTCCAGCGTTTTGCCTCGTTGTACGTGACAAACGAGGCGATGTCCCCTCCAGCACCAGGAATAGCACCGATGACGGACCCTGCGACACTCGAACCGACAGTTACGTTTCGTATCTCTTTTAGATCGGAGATCGTGGGTGTAATCCTCGAGATCTTCTGTGTTATCTCGACAGAGCCTATTCCTTCCCGATACCGGTTCAGGCCTTCTGCTAGCCCGAACAGCCCGATCATCACGGCGATGAACTCTATCCCGGCAGTCAGTTCGGAAAAGCCGAACGTGAATCGGGGCTGCCCTATTACAGGATCGAGGCCGACCGTCGCGATCAACATCCCTGTCAGCCCCGATAACATTCCTTTGGTGATCGAGTCTCCACTAATACTAGCAATGATCGTCAATCCGAAAAACGCGATCGCGAAGTATTCGGGCGAGCCGATGCTGAGCGCAACGGTAGCGATCTGTGGGGAAAGGAACGTGACGAGAACGACTGCTGTCGCACCACCGACGAACGAAGCGATGGTCGCGATTCCGATCGCATTGCCCGCCTTTCCGCGCTCCGAAAGTGGGAATCCATCGAAGATCGTCGCTGCAGCGCTCGGTGTTCCGGGTGTGCGAATGAGAATCGCCGGGATCGAGCCGGCGTAGAGAGCGCCTCCGTAGACGCCCAGCAGCAACATCATCCCCTCAGTCGGGTTCATTCCGAAGGTGAACGATACGAGGACTGCGACCGACATCGTAGCGGTCATCCCCGGAATGGATCCCATAGTCATTCCCACGATGACTCCGAAGACGATGAGCAAGAGTGCGAGCGGTTGAAAAACGAGCGACAATCCCTCGAGGAATCCGGTCAGCATGTCAAAACACAACTCCTTGTCCAACGTGTAGCAATCCCGGCAACAGCGATTCGACCGGAACGAACGGGCTTTCGGGTAGAGGAACCCGGAGAAGTACTGCAAAGAGGTAGTAGAGAAGCAACGACATCCCGATGGCGACGCCGCCGATTCGAACCGCCGATCTCGCACCTGAGTAGGCCATCCCCACGATCAAAAAGAGCGTCGTAGCAGTAACGAAGCCAGCCCAAGGTAGGGAAAGCACGTAAATAATTACGAACACGGAGACTATGCCAACCGTCTTGGCCTGATCAGCGTGTACTACGTGTGCTTTCGTGGTATCGTCGTACACACTCCGTCCCAGTTGCAGTAGTGCAAATACTGCGATGAGCAGCGCGATAATTCGCGGATAAAACGCCGGTCCTGTCTCACCGGTTCCGGCCGGTAGCCTCCCCGAAACGATGAACACGGCTGCCGCTAACAGCAGCCAGAGGATCGACCCGATCTCGTCTGTACGATTCAGTCTCATTTCGTGGTATGAACGTTCTCGTCCCCCGTTCAACGACTGGGGTCGTACTAATCGCCTTCGAGCCCGAGTTCGTCGATCAGATCGCCGAACCGATCGAACTCCTCGTCCATGAACTCCCCGAACTCGTCTGCGTCCCGGTACTCCAGTTGAAAACTATTGTTCTGCATGAACTCCTCGAACTCTTCGGAGCTGTAGATGTCGTCGAACGCTTCTTCGAGCGTCGTGACGATCTCTGCATCGATGCCAGCCGGTCCTCCGATTCCGCGCCAAGCGCCCGTCGTGACGTCGTATCCCTCCTCGGTAAGTGTCGGGACGTCCTCGAACTCGGGGTGGCGCTCCTCGCCGAAGAACGCGAGCATTTCGAGATCGCCGTCTATAACCTGGGATGAAACTTCCGCCGCGCTGGAAGTGGTCGCCTCTGTCTCCCCACCGAGGACCGCTTCGGTGGCAGGGGCAGCGCCGTCGTATCCAACGTGATCGAGTTCGATGTCGGCCGCTTGCTCGAACTCCGCTGCCGCGAGGTGCCAGATCGCGCCCGTTCCGGAGTTCGAGACGCTGATCTCTCCCGGATTGTCCGAAGCGTGATCGACGAACTCCTCTAGCGTGGCGTACGGTGCGTCCTCGTGGACGGTGAGTGCTGCCGGATCGAAGTTGTACTGCAGTATCGGCGTCATGTCCTCCGGGGTCGTATCGCCGATATCGAGGTGGTTGATCGTAGAGATCTCTACTGTGAGGATCCCGATCGTGTGTCCGTCGGGCGTTGCCGAGGCGATCTCGCTGAACCCGACGCTCCCTGAACCGCCGGTGCTGTTAGTTACGTACGAGGAGGTGTCGAGTTCGTCTTCCAGCTGATCGGCCAGCTGGCGCGCGGTGAGATCCGTCCCACCACCTTCATCGAACGGACAGATCATCTCGGTATCGTCCGACGGGAAGTCGGCCGCGTCTCCATCCGCATCTCCGCTTCCGGGCGTCAGCGCTTCCGTACAGCCCGCCATCCCGAGTGCCGTTCCCCCAGCGACCGCGGCGAGAAAATCGCGCCGGTCGGTACTCTGTAACATACTCGTGTGGATTCTCCTGGAATATATAATATTTTCGTTACGGTAGCTGTGCGTTCCGGAAGATGTGTTGAGGCTCGATCCCGAGCGGCACGCATAAGTGCAAAGTGTAATTGTGAGTTGACGCGACACACTAAGTCGCTACCCGTGGGAGTTAGCGATTATCAGTGTAAATTAATATTCAATAATTAATAAAATTTGGAAATTATACTATTCCTCGCCGTTAGCACCCTCGACTAGATCGAAGCTGCCGATGGTGCTGCTACTGCCGTCGTCGTAGACGATACGCAGTGTATCACCCCGGTCTCCGTCAACAGTAACGGAGAAGGAATCACCGGTTCTGAAGTCCTCAGCATCCTCGGTCCCAGAACCATCTGCATCCTCCCACTCTGTATCCGCAGCAGCGTCACCTGCGAATCGGAGGTTGGTTGCATCAAACGAGTCGCCGCTGCTGTGCGTGACTGTGACGTTATCACCATCCTGATCGAAGCTCAGCTGTGCCTGCGGCGCATTGTCACCGAGATCGTCACCGAGTCCGAGGACGAACGCCCCGATGACCGCCGCCAGGATCACGGTGATCGCGACCATCAGGATGACCCCGATCACGGGCGATACGCCACGGTCCTCGCCGACCAGACCGCTTACCTTGTGTTTGAGTGTTTTCAAGCTCATGTTTCGTTGGACACGAACACCGGGACCACGCCGGCAGCGCGTCGCGCACCGGCCCGGGTGGACCGGACTGTCCGGGATCGTCCTCGGTGTTTCGTGCTTGTTTCGTTATATGTCTCCGACATTATATAATTCTTGCGAGATAAACATCTCAGGAATTTACCGTTCTACGTAACAGCCACCAATCATTTGCGTGGACGGAAACAGCACTCGCGCGAGCGGTAACGGGATCGGGCGGCAAATCACCGACGGCGACGACCCTGCGAAACGGCGGCGCCGAGGTCGTATCGATCGTCGAGCCGGACGGCGAGCGCGAACGCTCCGACGCCGATCAGGACGCCGAGGACGGTATCCGAAAAGAAGTGTGTCCCGAGATAGATCCGGGAGACGGCGATCACCGCCGCCAAGACGGCGACGACCCCGAAGGGGAGCACCGAGGAGCGACGAGCGGTCATCGCGTAGATCGCACCGGCGGCCGCGTGCCCGGACGGTAACGACGACGTGACGGTTTCGGCCCCGTCGGTTATACAGACCGGACTCGGGGGAAACGGCCGCTGGATCGTCCACATCATCGTTCCGACGACGACTGCGGCGAGTGCGAGCGCGAGCGTGGCCGACCGGAGTTCGTCGGACCATCCCGCCAGATAACAGATCCCGAGGAACGCGAGCGCCGCGGTGGCCGACCCGAGGCCCGTGACCGACACCATCAGCTCCGTCAGAAGGGGGGATCGCACCGCCAGCATCAACTCGACGACCCGGTGGTCGAGCCACACGACGATCTCTAGCAGTTCGGTGAGAGTACTTCTCATACCCCGACGCTACCGGTCGCATCGGATTAGTTTCGTTGGTCCTACACCTCCGATGTCGCCAGCGGGTCGAAGTGGCGTGGTACGCTCGCTGTTCGCTATCGGTGTTCTCGCGTCACTCCCTCCCGTGCGTCCACCCGTCGCTGCCCGCAGTTCCCGCGGTTTCGGCGGTATCGGCCCGTGTCCCTACTACAACCGAAGCCATAGATGATGAACGCACGGTCACGGTTATCGGCGCAGCAGGACTACCAACACGGCGAGGAGGACGACTTGCGCGATCTTATCCACGGCGTCTAGCGTGGCGATGTCGGTGGGGAACGACTTGCTCAGTTCCACGAAGTTGACCACGTACCAGAGGACGATCTGGACCAGCGTGAACGGGATGCCGACGGCGTAGACCGCTCTACGGTGGAAATCGACGATCACGAGGACGACGCCCCCGACGAACCCGAGACCGGCGAGGACGAAACTGATTCCGAGGCCTGACGGGAGAAACCACACCCCGAGCAGGAGGTGGACAGCCGCCGAAACGAGGGCACAGAGGATACCGAGCCAGTGGAGGCCGTCTAACGTGTCGATGCTGAGCGCCGTCCCACGGGTCTCCGTCGTGCCCATATCCCCATCACGGGGCGGGATCATATAGATCCACTGTCAACACGCGACGCGACGAGCGCCGGAAGCTGATGCGTCAGCGGCAGGGCGTCCCGCCGGGAGTCGCACCAGCGTGGTCTGGAATCGGCTATCGACCGGCGATCAGGATTCGACGACGGCGCTGAAGCGGCTGGAATAGGTGTAACTCTTCTTATCTGATTGATCTTTTCTTTGAGAATGGGGTCGGAGGGATTTGAACCCCCGATCGACTGATATCTCCGGTCGCGTCTCGGTACTCCAGAGGGTCGTCAACGCGGCGCGATGATCAGTCGGCCGCTCTGTATATCAGTCTGGAGTTTCGTCACCGAACGCGTAGGCCGCGGCGTACCGCGGCGCATACCTCTGGAGTCAGTCGCCATGCCGGGCTTGGCCACGACCCCGTATCCCGAACTACGCCCAAATCACCTAAAGGGGTTTCGATTACTCACGGTCCGTCTCGCTCCACGAGCACTCCTGGCACTTGTACCCGGTGACGAACTCGCTGACGCTCGGCATGTAACCCACCTGCAGGACGTCCTCGCTCCCGCAGTCGGGACACGTTCGCTCGGCGTCCTCGATCTCCGTCGCCTCCATCGGGCGCTCGCCCTCGACGAGTTCCGCGAGACGCTCTGCGTTGACCATTCGGCCCTCGACGACGCGGTTCTGGCTCATACCGAAGACAGAACACCGGATCACAAAAGCGCCGCGCTACAACCAGGGCTCGCGTTCGCGGTCCGTCGCGTAGTTTCGCGGCCGTTCGGCCTGTTCGCCGTCCTCCTCGCCTTCGACGCCGGTGCTCGGAGTGCTCGACTCCGCAGCGATCCGCTCGCCCGGATCGAACGCGAGGATCCCGGCGACGACGAGCACCGCGAGCGGGGCCTGCTCGAAGACGACGCCCAGCAGGGCCAGCGGAAGCACGCCCAGCGCGACCGCGCTCCCGAACCGGAACGAGTCGATGTCGAGGTTCCGGCGCAGCCACGGGCTCCCGAGCGCCACACCGAGCGCGAAGGCGACGCCGACGCCCGCGGTGGCGATCGCTCGCAGGATCAGCTCCGGATCGGGCAGAAAGACGATCTCTGCACCCGCAGGATCGACGCTCGCGATAAAACCCAGTCCGACGATCACACCCGGCGACGGGAGGTACTCCCCGATCCGGGCGCTCGCCGTCTTGGCGGCGATCGCGGCGATCACCAGCGCGGCGAAGCGCTCGAAGATCGCCAGATCGAGCACGCTCGCGATCGTCGGCGCGAAAGCGGCTTCGAGCGCCGCGAGCGGCAACAGTCCCGCGCCGACCAGCAGGACGACTTTCGCCTGCTCGCGCGGCGTGCCGTTCATCTCCGCGAGGATCACCGCGAGAACCGCACTGCCGCCGAACACGAGCAGACCGACCTGCAGGATGCCCGCGATCGAATCGATCCCGCCGGCCAGTATCAGCGCCGGGAAGATCCCGTCGACCAGCGGCAGGAACATGACGATCGCGAGCAGCTTCGCGGGGCCAGAAACTGCCTTCTGGAGGCCGAGGGCCCGTTCGAGTCGGAGTGCGATTGGATGCTGGGAGCTACTCATGACGATCCTGTAACGAACCGTCCGGTCTCCGGCCCGCGACGCTCGCCGAGGAAACCCATATAAACCCTATCAGCGTTTTAAATGGAGTGTCCGTGCTACCGAGGTCGATACCCGCTCGGGACACGTTCCATTCGGTCGCGCTGATAGCGTCCATACCAGTACAACAATGATGAATATTTATAAGTATTGTGTGGGAGGTGTCGCCACTCTACAGTACGCACGTCCGGTCATCGGTGTACATCCTCGATCGTACGTCCACAACTGTTCCCGTTCGGTGTGCGATTCCGTGTGATCCGAACCCGCGTCCGACGCGACGACCCGGTTCGGCGGACGGATGTTATCGGCCGTCTCGCAACGCTTTTGGGTCGGCGTTGCAGACGGTTTATATGGCGAGAACCGATTTCTCAGAGAAGCTCGACGTACCGGAAGCGCTGACGTTCGACGACGTTCTCTTGAGGCCGAAAGAGAGCCGCGTCGAACCCGACGACGCCGACCTCGCTACCCGCGTGTCGACGAACGTCACGCTCAACGTTCCCGTGCTGTCGGCGGCGATGGACACCGTCACCGAGAGCGAACTGGCGATCGAGATGGCCCGACAGGGCGGACTGGGCGTCCTCCACCGGAACATGGACATCGAGCGGATGGTCGAATCCATCGAGCGCGTCAAGCGCGCCGACGAACTCGTCATCCGGGACGTGGTCACCGCAAGCCCCGAGCAAACGGTGAGAGAAGTCGACGTGATGATGGAGCGCGAGGGCGTCTCGGGAGCCCCCGTCATCGACGACGAGCAGAAAGTCCTCGGTATTATTTCGGGAACCGACATCCGGCCCTACCTCGAGGTCGGCGAGCGCGACGCGGTACGCGAGGCGATGACCGACGAGGTCATCACCGCCCCCGAGGGCGTCTCGGCGCGCGAAGCGCTCGAACTGATGTACGACCACAAGATCGAGCGAGTTCCGATCGTCGACGGCGCGAACCGCCTTCAGGGGCTCGTCACGATGCAGGGGATCCTCCAGCGCCGGGAGTACGGCGACGCGATCCACGACGCCGAAGACCGCCTGCGCGTCGGCGCCGCGGTCGGTCCCTTCGACGACGAGCGCGCGACCGCCGCCGACGAGGCCGGTGCCGCC
>JAWARX010000100.1:0-7475 GCA_038893155.1 Halalkalicoccus sp. | reverse complement strand
GATGCGGCCGATCTCGGTCAGGCCGGGCTTGACGAAGGCGTGACCGCCTTCTTGCACGAGCCGGCGGGCCTCCTCGGCATCCTTGATCCGGAGGGGCTCAGCCATGATCATTCCCTCTACTCGGCTTGTCGTCTCGAGGTCGTCTTGAGGTCGGTTCGACATCGGCCGCAGATGCTGCCGACCTCATGCCTACATCGTTCCGGGTTCCGGCCGGGCCGTCGACGGCCCGGTTCGAAACTGGTCGACTGGTCTGGATGCCACACATCACAGCTCGGCCGATCGGGAGGCCGTCACCGACGCCCCGCCGACCGCCGAAAGGGTGTCGTTTCGGAGGTAGCGCTCCTCGCCGGTGTCTGGATCCCGGACCAGACTCGACTCGCCCGAGCGCTTGAGCAGGAGATAGCGCGTCCCCTCGGCGTCTTCGACCGTTTGCATACCCGCGATAGCGTCGCGGCGGGTTAGTCGCTGTCGGTGCCCAGCTCCTCGACGTCGAGTTTCCAGTACGTGTAGAGTCCGCGAGCCAGCGCGAGCAGGCCGGCCGCGAGTAGCCCGCCCCCGAGGCGGAGCCGTCCCTCAAAGATCAGGAGGAGCGCGCCGAGGCTGGCCGCGAGCAGGCCGACGTTGAGCAGCAAAACGAGCTTCCAGAACGCGCCCAAGAGCTCCTTCGGGGCGTCTTCGGGGCCGAGAAAACCGCCGTCGGGTGGCGAGACGTCCGGTATCTGGGGACCGAGCTCCGGCTCCGTCTCCTCGGGTTCGATGTTCGGGATCGGGGGCCCCAGATCGGGCTCGTCGGGCTCGTGCTCCGAGCGGTCGTCGGGGAACACACCCGACAGTCGGTCGGTAAGAGTAAAAGCGATTCGACACGCCGCGTGGGTCAGATCTGCTCGGGCAGCGAGACGCTGTAGTTCGTTTTGACCCACGCGAGCGGGTTCCGCACGTCGTAGAAGACGATGCCGCCGGCCGTCTCGTAGGTCTCGACCGACTCGACCGCGTCGAGCGTGCGTTCCTCGTCGGTGCCGTCCTGCCGTCCGTGATCGGCGCTTGACATCGTCGTCACCGACTGATGGTATGTGTTAGCACAATATATCTCTTGTTGCCGTTTCGACCGCCCGCTTGGGTCCTCGGTTCGCCTCGCCGCGCTCGGCGAACCACGGTCGCAACGAGTTGCTCCTCGATTTGCTTCACTCCGTTCAGCAAACCACGGTCGTTTCGCTTCGCTTCACTCTCTGGTTCGCCTCGCCGCGCTCGGCGAACCACCGACGTTTTAGCCTATCCCATCCAACGTGCGGTAGATGGAACAATCGGGACTCTCCGCGTACGCGGACGCCGGCGACGAGCGTCCGGCCGCGGAGGCGCGCGCGGTCGCGGGCAACGGCGGCCAGCGGGGCGAGGTGGTCGACGTCGACGAGCGCCGGTTCCCGCCGGTCGAAGGAACGATCGACCTCGGCGTCACACAGGTCAACTACACGGTCGAGGACACTGCCGACGGGGAGCGCCCGATCGTCCACGTCTTCGGTCGGGACGCCGACGGCGAGGCCCAGCACGTTCGCGTCCACGACTTTCGTCCCTACTTCTACGCGCCGACGACCTCGCTGACCGACGGGGACTTGAACGACAGCCGGATCACCGGCTCCGAGGAGGGCTACGAGTCGATCCGCGGCGAGGCGCTGACGAAGATCTTCGGACAGACCCCCAGAGACGTCGGGAACATGCGCGACCGGTTCGACCACTACGAGGCCGACATCCTCTTTCCGAACCGGCTCCTGATCGACAAGGGCATCAAAAGCGGGATCCGGGTGCCCGAGCGGCGAACCGACGACGGATCCATCCGGGTGCACCACGAGGAGATCCAACCGGTCGAGGCCGACGCGGATCTCCGCGTTCACAACTTCGACATCGAGGTCGACGACCGCTCGGGGTTTCCAGAGGAGGGCGAGGAGCCGATCGTCTGTCTGACCAGCCACGACTCGCGGCGCGAGGAGTACGTCGGCTGGCTCGCCATCGCCCCCGACGGCGACGGGTACGCCCCCGAAGAGCTACCCGACTACGCACCGCTGACCGACGGGATCGAGGTCGAGATCCGCGCCTTCGAGAGCGAGGAGGCGATGCTCGATTCGTATCTCGCCTACGTCGAGGAGACCGACCCGGACGTGCTGACCGGCTGGAACGTCGACGACTTCGACGCGCCGTACCTGATCGATCGGCTGGATCGACTCGACCCCGCGACCGACTACGACCTCTCGATGGAGCGCCTTTCGAGAGTCGACGAAGTCTGGCGCTCGGACTGGCAGGGGCCCAACATCAAGGGGCGGGTCGTCTTCGACCTGCTGTACGCCTACAAGCGCACGCAGTTTTCCGAACTCGACTCCTACCGACTGGACGCCGTCGCCGAGACCGAACTCGGAGTCGGCAAGGAGCGCTACACCGGCGACATCGGCGACCTCTGGGAGCAGGACCCCGAGCGCCTGCTCGAGTACAACGTTCGGGATGTCGAACTCTGCGTCGAGATCGACCGCAGACAGGGGATCATCCCGTTCTGGGACGAGGTGCGCACGTTCGTCGGCTGCAAGCTCGAAGACGCGCCGACGCCCGGCGACACCGTCGACATGTACGTGCTGCACAAGGTCCACGGCGACTTCGCCCTGCCCTCGAAGGGCCGGGTCGAAAGCGAGGAGTACGAGGGCGGGGCGGTGTTCGATCCCATCACCGGCGTGAAGGAGAACGTCACCGTGCTCGACCTCAAATCGCTGTACCCGATGTGTATGGTGACGATCAACGCCTCGCCCGAGACGAAGGCCGGATCCGACTACGGCGGCGAGACGTATCGCGCGCCCAACGGCATGGAGTTCAAACGCGAACCGGACGGGATCATTCGGGAGATGGTCGACGAGCTGCTCGCCGAACGCGACCGCAAGAAAGCCCGGCGAGCCGAGCACGCGCCGGGCAGCTACGAACACGAGGTGTACGACCGTCAGCAGGGCGCGGTGAAGGTCATCATGAACTCCCTCTATGGGGTGCTGGGCTGGGAACGGTTCCGCCTCTACGACAAGGACGTCGCCGGCGCGGTGACGGCGACGGGCCGGGAGGTCATCGAGTTCACAGAGCAGTCCGCGAACGAGATCGGTTATCAGGTCACCTACGGGGACACCGACTCGGTCATGCTCGAACTCGGAAGCGAGGTCGACCAACAGAGCGCGATCGAGCAGTCCTTCGAGATCGAGGAACACATCAACGCCTCGTACGACGCGTTCGCCCGCGACGCCCTCGACGCGGAGGAGCACCGCTTCCAGATCGAGTTCGAGAAACTGTACAGACGATTCTTCCAGGCCGGCAAGAAAAAGCGGTATGCGGGCCACATCGTCTGGAAGGAGGGCAAGGACGTCGACGACATCGACATCACAGGCTTCGAGTACAAGCGCTCGGACATCGCACCGATCACGAAGGAGGTCCAGAAGGACGTCATCGAGATGATCGTCATGGGAGAGGACCTGGAGAACGTCAAATCGTACGTCAACGAGGTCATCACGAACTTCCAGAAGGGAGAGATCGATCTCGACCGGATCGCGATCCCCGGCGGGATCGGGAAGCGACTGGACGCCTACGACACCGACACCGCACAGGTCAGGGGCGCGAAGTACGCGAACCTCCTTCTGGGAACGAACCTCACGCGCGGGAGCAAGCCCAAACGGCTCTACTTGAGGAAGGTCCACCCGAAGTTCTTCCGGCGCATGGAAGCCGAAGAAGGACTCGACCCACAGCGAAACGCGCTCTACGGCGAGTTCAAGCGCAACCCCGACGTGATCTGTTTCGAGTACGCAGACCAGATCCCCGAGGAGTTCGAGGTCGATTGGGAGAAGATGCTGGAGAAGACGCTCAGGGGCCCGATCTCGCGCGTGCTCGAGGCGCTCGACATCTCGTGGGACGAGGTGAAGTCGGGCCAGCAACAGACCGGACTCGGCAGCTTCATGTAGATCGTTTGTTACAGATACACGAAGGAAAGTTCTCGTTTCGAAAACCGATTCGGGGAAAGACGAAACCATTATGGACGCCACAGCCCTTGGCTTACACGACTGAGGAGCCACCATGGCAACACTTGAACTGAAAAACCTACACGCGGAAGTAGCGGACGACGACGAAGCCGAGAAGATCCTGAACGGGGTGAACCTCGAGGTACGCTCCGGGGAGATCCACGCGCTGATGGGGCCCAACGGGAGCGGGAAGTCCACGGCAGCGAAGGTCATCGCGGGCCATCCGGCCTACGAGGTCACCGAGGGCGAGGTGCTGATCCACCTCGAGGAGGGCGACTTCGGCGAGGAGTTCGAGATCCCTTCCGAGAAACGCACGTGGAACCTGCTCGAACTCGAACCGAACGAGCGTGCCGCACTCGGCGTGTTCCTCGGCTTCCAGTACCCCGCGGAGATCGAGGGCGTCACCCTGTCTAACTTCCTTCGGACGGCGGTCAACGCCAAACTCGACGAGCGCGAGGAGCTGTTCGAAGAGGAGGAGCGAGAAGAGCCCGAACGGACCGAGTCCGAGGACACCGGCTACGACACCAGCCCGATGGAGGGGCCCGCCGACGACGGCGAGATCGGCGTCGCGGAGTTCCAGCAGCTCCTCTCGGAGAAGATGGAGATGCTCGACATGGACGAGAAGTTCGCCCGGCGCTACCTCAACGCCGGCTTCTCGGGCGGGGAGAAAAAACAGAACGAGGTGCTGCAGGCCGCGCTACTCGAACCCGTCATCGCCGTTCTCGACGAGATCGACTCGGGGCTCGACATCGACCGCCTGCAGGACGTCTCGAAGGGGATCAACGCGCTGCGCGACGAGCAGGGCACCGGGATCCTCCAGATCACCCACGACCAGCGCATCCTCGACTACGTCGAGCCCGACCGCGTCCACGTCATGCTCGACGGCGAGATCGCCATGAGCGGCGGTCCGGAGCTCGCAGAGAAGCTCGAGGACAAGGGCTACGACTGGGTCCGAGAGGAAGTCTACCAGACGGCCTGAACAGCGACGCAACCGACCACCTAATACCATACCAATGAGCTCAGAAGAACTCACCAAGAACCAGGAGCGCTTCGACCACCGCAACGAGGAGCGGTCCGCGCTCCGCAGCGAGAAGGGCCTCACCGAAGAGGTCGTTCGCCTCATCAGTGAGGACAAAGACGAACCCGAGTGGATGCTCGATCGCCGCCTGCGCGCGCTCGAACACTACCAGAACATGCCCATGCCCACCGATTGGCCCGGGCAACCCGACCTCTCCGATCTCGACGTCAAAGAGATCGTTCCGTACATCCGCCCCGACGTCGAAACCCGCGGCGGCGTCGACTCCTGGGACGATGTGCCCGATGACATCAAAGACACCTTCGAAAAGCTGGGGATCCCCGAAGCAGAGCGCGAGTCGCTCTCGGGCGTCGGAGCCCAGTACGAGTCCGAGATCGTCTACCAGAACATGAAAGAACAGTGGGAGGACAAGGGCGTGGTCTTCATGAACATGGACCAAGCCGTCCAAGACCACCCCGACATCGTCCGCGAGTACTTCATGACCCGCTGTGTGCCCCCCTCTGATAACAAGTTCGCCGCACTGCACGGCGCCGTCTGGTCCGGCGGCTCCTTTGTCTACGTCCCCGAGGACGTGACTGTCGAGATGCCCGTCCAGGCGTACTTCCGGATGAACTCCGAAGGGATGGGCCAGTTCGAACACACGCTGATCGTCGCCGAGAAAGGCAGCGAAGTCCACTACATCGAGGGCTGTTCGGCGCCCAAGTACAACGTGATCAACCTGCACTCCGGCGGGGTCGAAGTGTTCGTCGGCGAGGACGCCCACGTGCAGTACTCGACCGTGCAGAACTGGTCGAAAAACACGTTCAACCTGAACACGAAACGCGCGATCGTCGAGAAGGGCGGGCGCATGGAGTGGGTGAGTGGCTCGATGGGTTCGAAAGCCACCATGCTGTATCCGTGTTCGATCCTGAAAGGCCGGGGCGCCAGCGCGAACCACATCAGTATCGCGTTCGCCGGTGAAGGCCAGGACATCGACACGGGCGCGAAAGTGTACCACAACGCCCCGCGCACCAACTCGACGATCGAGTCGAAATCGATCTCGAAAGACGGTGGGCGCACCAATTACAGGGGACTGGTGCACATCTCCGACGGGGCACACGACTCCTCGACGGCAGTGGAGTGTGACGCCTTGATGTTCGACAACGACTCCATCTCGGATACGATGCCGTATATGGAGATCAACGAGTCGCGCGTCGACGTCGCCCACGAAGCCACAGTGGGCAAGATCGGGGACGAGGACGTCTTTTACCTCCAGTCGCGAGGCCTCGATGACGATGACGCGAAGCAGATGATCGTCTCCGGGTTCATCGAACCGATCACCGAAGAGCTGCCGATCGAGTACGCGGTGGAGCTCAACCGGCTGATCGAACTCGAAATGGAGGGGAGTCTCGGATGAGCGCCGGCATCCAGCACGCGAACATCTCCGAGGAAACAGTAGAGAAGATCTCGGAGGGGCTCGACGAGCCCGAGTGGCTCTTAGAGACTCGACTGGAGGCTCTCGAAGCGCTCGATTCGCTCGAACTTCCGAGCGTGATCCAGACCCCTGGCCGTCGGTGGACGAACCTCGAGGACCTGGATTTCGACGCGCTGGTCGATCCGCTGAACGCCGCCGAGGAGAAAGACCAGGTCGGTCCCGAGGAGGTCGAGGTGCTGCCGATCTCGGAGGCCGCAAGCACCCACGAGGAGCTGGTGCGCGAGCACTTCGGCTCCGTGATCGACCCACAGGAGAACTACCTGACGGCGCTCTCGACGGCGCTGTTTACGACCGGTACCCTCATCTACGTCCCGCGGAACGTCGACGCGGAGGACGTGACGATCCGGACGACGATGAACTCCCGGTCGCTGTTTAACTACACGCTGGTCGTGACCGAGCAGTCGAGCTCGGTGACGATCCTCGAACGGCAGTCGACCGGCGAGTCGATCGAGAGCGAGGAGGGACGGTACTACAGCGGCATCGTCGAGATCAGTGCAGGAGAAAACAGCCACGTCCAGTACGGCAGCCTGCAGGATCTCGACGAGGGGACGTACAACTACACCCTCAAGCACGGCGTCACCGACCAGCACGCGACGATCAACTGGATCGAGGGCAACCTCGGCTCGCGACTCACCAAGTCGGGCGTCGAGACCACGCTCGCGGGCGAGGGCTCGGAGACGAAGATCGTGGGAGCGTTTTTCGGCCACGACGACCAGCACTTCGACATCAACTCGCGGGTCTGGCATCGCGCGGAGCACACGACCGCCGACCTCGTGACCCGCGGCGTGCTCGACGACCGATCGAGGTCGGTCTACGAGGGCGTTCAGGACGTCGGTTCGATGGCGTGGGACACCAACTCCTACCAGCGCGAGAACACCCTCATGTTGAGCGACGAGAGCGAGGCCGACGCCTCCCCGAAGCTGATCATCAACAACCA
>JAWARX010000099.1:0-4292 GCA_038893155.1 Halalkalicoccus sp. | reverse complement strand
CCCCCAGCCCGCCGCCGGGACCGCGGGGCTGGTCGTGCTGGTCACCCAGGGCTGGCTGGTGCTGTCGGGCAACTTCGCGTGGCTCAACCTCGTGACCATCGTGCTGGCCACGGCGGCGCTGTGGGGTGCGCTGCAGATACTGGGCACATGACGAACCGCTACACCCACGGACACGACGGGTCGGTGCTGCGCTCGCACCGGTGGCGGACGGCGACGAACTCGACGAGTGGGACAGCTACGTGAACCGATCGGAGGCCGCCGGCCCGTTCCACCAGCGTGAAGGGATCGAACTGCTCGCCGATCACACGGGGACGACGCTTCACCCGCTGGTCGCCTACAAGGGCCAGCAGGCGATCGGCATCCTCCCGGTGTTCGAACAGGAAAAGGGCCCGTTCACGATGGTCCTCTCGCCGCCCTCCCACACCGAAGTGTACTACCTCGGGGCGGCGCTGCTGGACACCCACCAGCTCAAACAGCGAAAGAAAGAGCGGCGCAACCGCCGATTTGCCTACACGTGTCACGAGTGGATCGAGGAGAACCTCTCGCCCGATCTGACGCACATCCGGACGGTCGACCGGTATCAGGACCTCCGGCCGTTCAAGGAGAAAGGCTACGCTGTCGAGCCGTACTACACCTACGTGACGGATCTCACACCCAGCGAGGACGACCTCCTGATGGAGCTTTCGAGCGACGCCCGCTCGAACGTCCGCAACACCGACGAGGCGGCCTACGACATCGAGGTCGGCGGCCTCGCCGAGGCGAAAGAGATCATCGAGCGGGTGCGAGAGCGCCACGACGACCAGGAACTCGACTACCACATCGACGACCAGTACATCACCCGACTGTACACGAAGTTCCCCGAGGGGCAGGTCAAACCCTACAGCTGCTGGGACTCGGAAGGCGAGTTCATCGGCGGGATCGTCGCCATCGAGCACGAGGACACGATCTACCGGTGGCAGGGCGGGACGAAAGGCGACGCGGAGATCCCCGTCAACGACCTGCTGGACTGGCACGTCATGACCGACGCGAAATCCCGCGGGATCGAGCGCTACGACTTCGTCGGCGCGAACCAGCGCCGGATCTGCCGGTACAAATCGAAGTTCGCGCCCGATCTGGCGACGTATCACGGTGCGCTCAAGCGCTCGCGGCGAGCCGAAACGATCACGACCGCACGCGACACCGTCACGTCGCTGTTGCCCTCTCGATAGAACGGATGGCCCGCTCTGCCCCGCGACTCGCTCCAGGAACCGTTTTCAGCCGCACGAGAAGCGACGGCGTTCGGACCTACTTCGAGGACCGCGGGGCGAAGCGCTACTCGTTTTACGGCTACGGCAAGGTCGCAATGCGCGACGGACTCGACGCCCTGCTCGAAAAGCGGGACGCGTCGAACGTCGTCCTGCCCGCGTACCTGCCCTTCGGGATCGTCGAACCGTTCCGCGAGGTCGGGCTCGAACCGCGATACTACGACTGCGATCGGAGGCTCCAGCCCGACCTCGACCGGATCGAGGACCTGCTGGATTCGGAGACGCTCGCGGTGATGTTCGTCCACTACTTCGGCCAGCCACAGGCCCGCGAGGGGATCGAAGCGATTCGAGAGCTGGCCGCCGAGTACGACGCCTTTACGATCGACGACAACGCCCACTCCGCGTTGAGCACGCTCGACGACCGGCTGCTGGGAACGTTCGGCGATATCGGGATCACCAGCCTCAGAAAGACGCTTCCGATCCCCAACGGTGCGGCGCTGTTTCTCAACGACGAGGACCTGTCGGAGGCCGCGCTGTCGCGGTCTGCGGTCCGCGAGCACTACACCAAAGCCGACTACCGCTACTGTGCGCGCTCGTTCGGCGGCTCGGTAAGCGGGCGGACCGGAATCAAAGAGACGCTCTCGGTGCTCCGATGGGCGAACGGCCACCGCTACGAATCGAACGGCCACGTCCGCGAGGACGCGATCGAGGCCGATCCCCGGGAGGTCTACGAGGCGACGAAAGTCCCGATGTCGCGGCTCTCGATGCACGTCCTCGACCGGATCGATCCGATCGACGTGATCGCCACCCGGCGGGCGAACTACCGGCGTTGGGACCGCCGACTCCAGGAGTTCGACGGCGTCGAGCCGGCGTTCGCCTCGCTTTCGCTCAGCGCCTGCCCGCAGTACTACCCCGCGATCGTCCGAGAGCCCGCCGATCTCGGCGCGCTCGCCGAGGTCGCACAGCCGTGGCCGCCGTTGCCCTACGATGTGCGAGACGATCCGGCCTTCGAGACGACGAACTTCCTTTCCAGTCACCTGTACACGCTCCCGGTTCACGGCGACATCGAACCGGCACGATTCGAGGGCCACGGTGCGTAGACGGCGTTTTGAGCTCCCGGCTCCGAACGCGACGCGATGACCGGACACGAGAACGCCGGCTACCGGCGGCTGTTCTCCGGCGACGGGCTGCCGCTCGGAGCCGTCTTTCCGCTCACCGAGCGGGCACCGAACCGGACCACGCCGCCGGTCGACCGGGAGATGGCGCTTGCGGTCCGCGCCGAATCCGTCGAGTGGATCGCGTCTCACGGCGCGGCTGGGTTCTATCACCTCCCGCGACGCACCCTCGGGGGGTATCTACACGAGTGGCGCGAGGTCGGTGTCGAGAAGCGATTTGCGATGGAGATGGGCGTCGAACTCGCCGAGACCGATCCCGAGCCGATCCACCAGGGGATCCGCGCGCGAAGCCAGTGGTTCCTCGAATACCTTCGCGACCTCGACGCGATGGGCAGTCGATCACGTGCTCGTTTCGTTCGCACCGGTGCTGTAGGACGAAGCGGGGACACCGACGCGATTCGCCGAAGCGGTGATTCGACAGTTCTGACTCACCAGATCCCGAGCGCGAGGCCCGCGAGTTCGACGATCACGTAGAGCCAGAGAATATAGGCGAGCCCCGCGAGCGCGACGCTGATCGCCACGAGGTTGACGATCCGCCGGCGCTTTCGCCGGGCGGCGTCGAGGCTACAGACGCCCTCCGATCGGTAGAGGTAGATCCCGAGCGCGAGGAGGAGCACCGACAGCCCCGCGAGCCGGAACGCCCACGCGTACTGGTAGTACAGCAGGTCGGTCAGCGCGATGGCGTAGCTCACGCTGCCCAGCCCCAAGAGAACGGTCACGACCGGGGTGAAACAACAGAGCCCGGCGACGAACGCCGATGCCGGCACCGCGATCGAGAGAAACCGTTTGTCCTCCCCTGTCAGTTCTTCTTCGCGCCGGCCCATGTGGAGGGAAGGGCCTCCGAATAGAAAGGCCTCGTGGTAGGTCCGGGTGGATTCGAACCGCGAGGACTTCGCCTCGTTCGTCCTCTGGGTTCCAATCGCCCCCGTGAAATTCCGGCGCGACTCGCGGGAGTGCTCGTCGCGCCTCTATGGGTTCGGGCGGATTCGAACCACCGATCTCGGCCTTGTAAGGGCCGCGTCATAACCAACTAGACCACGAACCCGCAGTCGCAACCAGTCGCCGCTGGCGAATAACGGTTTCTTTCTCGACCGGAAACGCTTACCCGCGCCGGACCGACCCTCGACCATGGTCTCGCGCCGGCTCTGGACCGCGATCATGGCCGTCCTCGTGATCGCCTTCGCGCTCACGCTCGCGTACGCCCTCGGCGGACTCGCCTTCGTCACCGGCAGCGAGGACGCGGCGACCGTGACGATCACCGACGCCGAGACCGGCGAGACGCTCGCGGTCGTCGAAAGCGAGGTCGCGGACACGCCGCCCGAACGCTATACCGGCCTCTCGGATCACGAATCCTTGGGAACCGACGAGGGCATGCTGTTCGTCTTCGAGCGCGAGGGCACCCAGAGCTTCGTCATGCGCGATATGGCGTTCCCGATCGACATGATCTTCATCGGCGCGGACGGGACGATTACGACCATCCACGAGGCGCCCGTCGAGGAGGACGACTCGGATCTGACGACGTACCGCGGCGAAGCCAAGTGGGTGCTGGAAGTCAACTACGGCTACGCCGCCGAGAACGGGATCGCCGAGGGCGACCGCGTCGAGATCGCGTATCGATAGTTTCGGTTCGTAACAACCCTTTTTAACGCGCGTCCCCGAGGATGGCCAATGGCCGTCGGTGACGTAGACGACCCGTTCGAGGAACAGCGGGCGAAGGTCGCCGACTCGACCCAGCGGTCGTCCGGCCAGTCCGGCGCGCCCTCCATGAAGACGACAGTCGCGCCGCACGCCATGCCGCCGACGACGGTCCACGGTCCCATGATCCAGCCCATGTCCGTCGAGAACAGCACACGGTCGCCCGGTCGCACGTCCG
>JAWARX010000098.1:0-7690 GCA_038893155.1 Halalkalicoccus sp. | reverse complement strand
GACTGGGCTGGGGGCCCCACGTTCGGTTGTCGTAATGGTAGGCGACGATGAACATGAACTCCCCCGGAATCTCGTGGAGCGGGTACTCCGTGGCCGGCACCGGATCTACGGCCTCGAATCCCTCCTCCTCGTCGCCCGGATCGGCCGTCGCCCCCGGCGGCAGCGTCAGCTCCTCGGGTAGATCGACCACGTCGAGCGTGAACGTGCCGTCCTCGTCGGCGGTGAAGGCGTTGTGCTCGCCGTCGTTGCCCCCGAGCGGGCGGTGGAACGCCGGTCGGTGGACGACCCACACCGTATAGACGCCCTCGGGGTAGAGCCCTTCGAACTCGATCTCGACGCGCGAGCACCGGCGGCCCTGGTCGATCTCCGGCTCGATACGTGCGCTCGCGCTCGCGCCGCTGAACTCGCCCCACGTCGCCGCGCCGTCTTCCTCGGCGTCCGGAGCGACGACCAGCCGCCGCGAGTGAAGCAGGTTCGGAACGCCGTGTGGCTCCAGATACCGCTCTGCGTCCTCGCCGAACTCCTCGACCATCCCCTCATAGTTGACGTACGGCGGGAACTCCGGCTCGGCGTCGAACAGCTCCATCTCCTCGTCGGGCTCCTCGGGCCACTCCTCGCCGTCGCTCGTGACGAGCGCCATCGGGTTCGGTCCGTCGTCGCGGACCTCGAACCCGTCGTCCGCCGCGCTCGCACTTCCGATCGCGCCGACGCCGAGCGCGCCCGCACCGAGTAGCCCGAGCGTCGCCCGCCGCGAGACGTCACCACTCATCCGTCCGTCCGCTTGCTGTGATCTTCCATCGTAAGTACCTGTCAGAGTCTCCGACTGACGTGTGGGTCGTAGGACGATCGTTTATTAAGCGTATGGCGGCTGTGCGGCCCGAACGCGAAACCGTCTGCGGGTCGCTTCGTACCCGGAGGTCAGGCGAGCAGCCACGACAGCAGTCCCTTCTGTGCGTGCAGCCGGTTCTCGGCCTGTTCGAACACCAGCGAGCGCTCTCCTTCGATCACGTCGTCGGTGATCTCCTCGCCGCGGTGGGCCGGCAGACAGTGCATCACGCGCGCGCCGTCGGCGTTCGCAAGCAGCGTCTCGTTCACCTGAAACCCCCCGAACGCCGAGAGTCGATGGTCGCGCTGGTCCTCCTGGCCCATGCTGATCCAGACGTCGGTGTAGACGACGTCCGCGTCCGTCACCGCGGCGGCGGGATCGGTCGTCGTCTCCGGAGCGCCGCCGAGGGACTCGGCCCGCTCCATCACGTCGTCGTCGAGCGCGTACTCGGGCGGCGTCGCGACGGTCAGGTCGATCCCCATCAGGGCACAGCCCAGCGCGAACGACCGGGCGACGTTGTTCGCGTCGCCGACCCACGCGACCGAAACGTCTTCCAACCCGCCGAAGGTCTCTCGAACGGTCAGCAGGTCCGCGAGCGTCTGGCAGGGATGGGCGTCGTCGGTCAGACCGTTGATTACCGGGACGGTCGCGTAGCGCGCCAGCTCCTCGACGTTCGCGTGCTCGAAGACGCGGGCCATGATCGAATCGACGTAGCCCGACAGCGCCCGCGAGGTGTCTTTCAGGGGTTCGCCGTGACCGAGCTGGATGTCGTTCTCACCGAGAAAGACGGCGTGGCCGCCCAGCTGGGTCATCCCCGTCTCGAACGAGACTCGCGTCCGGGTGCTCGGTTTCTGAAAGAGCATGCCGAGGGTTTGGCGCTCCAGATCCGGGTGGTCGGCCCCCGAGCGCTGTTGCCGCTTGTACTCCGCCGCGAGGTCGAGGACGTCCTCCAGCTCCCCGCGGCTCAGGTCGTCGACGTCGATGAAGTGTCGTGTCATAGGCGATCGGTTACCTCCCGGAGCACGGCGATGGAACGGTCGTACTCACCGAGATCGAGGCGCTCGTCGGGCGCGTGATCCAGCTCCGAGTCGCCGGGTCCGTAGGTCACCATCGGGCAGTCCCACGCCGAGGCGTAGACGTTCATGTCGCTGGTGCCGGTCTTGCGAAGCAGGCGGGGATCGCCGCCCTCCCCGCGGATCGCGACCCGAAAGCCCCGCGCGAGATCCGTGCGGGGGCTCTCCATCACCGGCGGGATCGGCCGGCTCCAGTTGACCGTGCCCGCCGCGTCGGTATCCGTCCGTAGCTCCCCTTCCGCTATCTCGCGGACCTCGCCGGTGGTCATCGACGGCGGCACGCGGAACTGGCCGTCGAGCGTCGCCGAGACCGACAGCCCGTCGGGGTCGGTCCCACCCTCGATCGAGACGGGTTTGGTCGTCACGCGCTCGAACACCGGCCCCCACTCTTCATTCTCGTCGGGCGCGAAGCGCTCCTCGACGCGGCCCCACCAGCCGATCGCGTGCTGGATCGCGTTGGGTTCGGGCCGGGAGGTATGCCCCGACTCGCTGGTCGCGACGTAGGTGCCCGCGAGCATGCCCCGATAGCCTAGCGTGATCCCGTCCCAGCCGCTCGGCTCGCCGTTGATCAGGGCGTCGGGGGCCTCGCGGTCCTCGATCAGGTGCCAGGCGCCCCGCGAGTCGGTCTCCTCGCCGACGACGCCGACGAAGCTAGTACCAGAAACGACCGCCGCGACCGCCATCGCACACAGCGGGCCGGTCGCGTCGACGCTGCCCCGACCCCAGAGGACCTCGTTTTCCGTCCGCACGGGAATCTCCCCGGGAACCGTGTCGATGTGCGAGGTGAGCAACACGCGGTCGTCGGCGGGCGCGCGGACGTTGCCCACGTCGTCGATCCGGACCTCCCGATCGTGGGCCTCGAAGAAGTCGGCCAGCCGCCGGGCGGCCGCCGCCTCCTCGCCCGACGGCGATGGGATCGAAACCATATCGACCAGCAGGTCGCGCGCGCGCTCGCTGGAAACGCTCATCTCATGACTCCGTACTCGCACTCGTGCTCATCGTCTCCGAGAGCGCCCCGACGACGCGATCGACGTGCTCCTCGTCGATCACCAATGGGGGCAGTAATCGAAGAACCGACCGGCCGGCCGGCAGCGCGAGGATCCGGTGGTTCAACGCGAGTTCCTTCAGGAGGCGGTTCGACCCGCGTTTCACCTCGATGCCGGTCATCAGCCCCCGACCGCGAACGTCGCGGATCGGCAGGTCCGCCGCCTCCAGTCGCTCGTGGAGATAGCTCCCCATCTCCGCGGCATGTGAGGGCAGCTCCTCCTCGATCAGGACGTCGAGGGTCGCACTCGCGGCCGCACAGACTACCGGATTCCCGCTGAAGGTCGAGCCGTGCGGGCCGGCGTCCTCCGCGATCCAGTCCCTACAGAGCGTCGCCCCGAGCGGCAGCCCGCTCGCGAGCCCCTTCGCGCTCGTCAGGACGTCGGGCACGACGCCCTCGCCCTCGCAGGCCCAGAACTCGCCGGTGCGACCCAGTCCCGTTTGAATCTCGTCGAAGACGAGCGCCGCGCCCGTCTCGTCGCAGACCTCGCGGGCGGCGTCGAGATACCCCTCGGGCGCGGGGTTGATCCCGCCCTCGCCCTGGATCGGCTCGACGATCACCGCCGCTGTCTCCTCGTCGACGGCCTCCGCGAGCGCCTCGCTATCGCCGTAGGGAACCGCCTCGAACGCGCCCGCCAGCGGCTCGAACGGCTTCTTGTATTTCTGTTTCCACGTCGCCGCGAGCGCCCCCATCGTCCGGCCGTGAAACCCACGGCGCGTGGCGACGATCTTCTGTCGTCCGGTCGCGCTGCGGGCGAACTTCAGCGCCGCCTCGTTGGCCTCGGTGCCCGAGTTACAGAGCCAGACGTTTTCCAACCCGTCGGGCGCGACCGCCGCCAGCTTCTCGTAGCAGGCGTCCCGCGCGTCGTTGGGATAGGACGCTTGGACGAACATGAGCTCCTCTAACTGGTGTTTGGCCGCCGCGACCACCTCGGGGTGGCAGTGGCCGACCGGCGTGACCGCGTAGCTCGCGCCGAAATCGAGGTATTCGGTACCGGAGTCGTCGTAGAGGTACGGCCCCTCGCCGCGCTCGATCCTGATGGGTTTCTCCGAGAAGACGAACCCGCCCGTCATCCATCTTCACCTCCGAGCGCGCCCGGGCCGAACCGGGTTCCGTGGCCGTCGAGCGCCGCCAGTATCGGATCGTTGAGGTTCGCGTCCGAGACGATCACCTCGTGGGCACCCCCGGAAAGCGCCTCTTTCGCGGCCATCACCTTCTTTGTCATGAACCCTTCCGCGCTCTCCTCGACGCGTTCGAGCTCGGCGGGCGTCTCGGCGCTTTCGATCAGCGTCTCGGGATCGTTTGGGTCCTCGTACATCCCCGCGACGTCCGTCAGCACGACGAGGGACGCGCCGAGCGCGCCCGCCACGGCGGCGGCCGCCCGGTCGGCGTCCGCGTTGACTGCGACGCCGTCGTCCGCGAGCATGGGGACGCTCACCACGGGCGTGTAGCCCGATTCGAGCAGCGTTTCTAATAGTCCCGAATTGACCGACTCGATCGTCCCCGAGTGATCGCCGCGCTTGATCTTCTTCCTGCCGTCCTCGATCACCCGCACCGCCGACTTCCGGGGGCCGGTCAGCAGCCCCCCGTCGACGCCCGAGAGCCCGAGGGCGTTCACCCCCTCGTTTCTGAGCGCGACCGTCAGGTCGGTGTTGACCCGGCCGGCCATCGCCATCGTGAATGCCTCCATCGTTTCTTCGTCCGTAAAGCGTCCCGTGACGCCGCCGGGCGTGGTGACGTACTCGGGCTCCTTGCCGAGATCGGCGAGCAGTTCGTCGACCGCGGTCGAGCCGCCGTGGACCACGACGACCCGTTCTCGCGGCCCCCGGCCGTTCGAACCGTCCGCCGAGCGGGGCTCGTCGCTCTCGCCGTTGGCCGTCAGGCGTGCGACGTCCGCGAGCGCGCCCTCGGGCTCGACGGCGCGCGCGCCGCCGATCTTGACGACGACGACCATCAGGGAGCCCCCACAGGGTGCAGCCCCTGAAACTCCAACCCGGCCGTCTCCTCGACGCCGAGCGCGATGTTCGCGGCGTGGACCGCCTGACCCGCAGAGCCTTTCATCATGTTGTCGATCGCCGAGAAGACGACGATTCGCTTGTTCGCGGGATCGAGCTCGAAGCCCACGTCGCCGTAGTTCGTGCCCGCGACCGCTTTGGGCTCGGGGTAGCGATACACGCCACTGCCGCCCGAGGCGATCCGCATGAACGGCTCGTCGGCGTAGCTCTCGCGATAGGCGCTCCACAGCTCCTTCTTCGAGACGGGCCCGTCGGGAAAGACGTGGCAGGTCGCGCTCGCCCCGCGGATCATGTCGACCGCGTGGACGGTAAAGGAGACGGACAGTCCGAACTCGTTCTCTATTTCGGCCTCGTGGCGGTGGCCCGTCGGCGCGTAGGGTCGGACGATCCCCGAGCGCTCGGGGTGCGAGGAGGCCGCGCCGCCGCCTGCTCCCCCTTCCGAGGAACCGACTTTCACGTCGACGACGACCTGCTCGTCCCCGTTTAAGATCCCGGCGTCGAACAGGGGAGCTAATCCGAGAATCGTCGCGGTGGCGTTACAGCCCCCCGCCGCGATCAACGATGCACCGGGCAACTCCTCGCGATAGCGCTCGGGCAGCGCGTAGACGCTCTCTTCGAGGTACTCCGGAGAACTATGCCCGTCGTACCACTCCTCGTACTCCTCCTCCGTATCGAGCCGGAAATCCGCAGAGAGGTCGACGACCGTGTCGGCGGCGTCCCGAAAGGCGTCGATGCGCTCCATCGACACACCGTGTGGCGTCGCCGCGAACAGCACGTCCACCGACTCCAGATCGGCGGGATCCGAGAACCGCAGCGTGCGGCCCCGCAGGTTCGGGTGGACCGAGCCAATCGTTTTGTTCTCGTAGGACCTGCTCGTCGCCTGTTCGATCTCGACGTTCGGGTGGCCGTCGAGCAGCCTGAGCAGCTCCCCGCCGGTGAAGCCGCTTGCCCCGACGACGCTCGCGGTGAGCGTTTCCCCCGACTCCTCGCTCGCTTCCGCCTCCCCGACGGCCATCAGACGGTCACCTCGGTCTCGGCGAGCGCCTGCGCTTCGAGCCAGTCGACGACAGCCGCAGGCACGTCGACGTCGACGACCTCGTTGAGCGCCTTGAACTCGACTGTGTGGTTGACCTCGTGGACGGTGTAGCCCTCCTCGGTCTCCATCAGGTCGATCCCGAGCAGGCCACCGCCGACGGCGTCGCTCGCGCGCTCGACCAGATCCAGCGCCTCGTCGTCGGGCTCGAAGATCTCGGTTTTCGCGCCCTTCGCGGCGTTGGTCAGCCAGTGATCCGACGAGCGGGCCATCGCGGCGATCGGCTCGCCGTCGACGGCGACGACCCGAATATCGCGGTCCGGTTTCGCGACGAACTCCTGGATGTAAAACACCTTGTGCTCGTAGTGGCCGAGCGTCTCCTTGTGTTCGAGGATCGCCTCGGCGGCCGACCGGCTCTCGATCTTGGCCATCAGCCGGCCCCACGACCCCATGACGGGCTTGAGCACGCAGGGATAGCCGAAGCTCTCGATGCTCTCGAGGGCGGCCTCGGTGGTAAAGGCCACGTCGGTGTCGGGCGTCGGCACGCCAGCGCTCGCGAGCGCGAGGCTGTTTTTCACCTTGTCCGCGCAGGTCTCTGCGGTCTCGGGGCCGTTGACCACCGGGAGGCCGTAGGCCTCACAGAACCGGGTGACGTAGAGGCTCCGGCTCGTCGAGAGACACCGGTCGAGCACGACGTCGACGCCCTCGAAGATCTCTGGTGGGCTGTGGACGTTGAACTGGTGTTTTCGCACGTCGATCTTGGTGATCTCGTGGTCGCGCTGGCGAAGCTCGTTCAGCAGGAGCTTCTCGTCTCTGCGGATCCGGGAGTAGAGGATACCTACGTTCATTCGTGCTGGCTCCACCTCGCGTTGCGGGCCAGAAAGTGGGTCGCTGTCTGGACGTTCATTGCTGTTCGGTCGCGCTCGTGCTGTCGCCGGCCGTCGACATCACTCGCCCCAGTCCTCTTCGAGTTCGGGCGCTTCCTCGAGTTCGACGGGGTCCGTCGAAACGACCTCGAGTTCGGCCCCGCTCACTGGGCTGTCGATGATCTCGCCGACCTCGACGTCGGCCGGAATCTCGATCTCGTCGCCGGTCAGGGGGTCTTCCGCCGTGATCGTGCTGTCGTCTGCCATCGTACCTCCACGTATCCCGTGACCCGACTTAAACCCGTCGAATCTATCGTTTAATTAACACGACTGTAGCACCCGCTATCCGCGTACGAAGGCCGGCGAACCGCGAATCGCGAACCGAGTGTCAACGAAGAGGTGTGTGTACATGCCCCGGACGGGGCGGTCGATCAATCATACCGGCTCACCTCCCCGTCCAGTTTCGCGGCCGCCGCGGAGAGCGCCTCCCGGCGGCTCTCGACGGCCGCCCGGTCGGCCGCGATCGTTTCTCGCGCCGACCGCAGCGTTTCCTCGACCGCCGCGGGCGCGGGCCCGCCCCGCGAGTCCCGGCTCGCGACGCTCGCTTCGGGGTCGAGCGCCGACTCGATCGCCTCGCGGGAAACGTGCGCTTCGAGGGGCTCGCCGAGGACCTCACTGCTCGCGGCGTCGAGCGCTTCGTAATCGCTGCCGTCTCGCGAGTCGCCTTGCTCCCCGCTTGACCGTTCCGCGGAACGGGGTTCCGCGCGCTCCGCCGCGATCGCGACCAGTTCGTGAGCCGTCCGGAAGGGCAGTCCGGCCATCGCGAGCGCGT
>JAWARX010000097.1:0-7734 GCA_038893155.1 Halalkalicoccus sp. | reverse complement strand
TCTTCACACGATCCCCGGCCTCCGCTTCGACGAACTCGAACGTTCCCACCGTTTCGAGCACCTCGACGGCCGCCGGCGTCACTTCCTGGCCGATCCCGTCACCGGGAATCACGGCAACCCGCTCAGTCATCGTTCATATAGGGCAGCGAGTCGGCGGTCTCGCGCACGGCGGTCGCGTTCGCCTTCATGAGCGCCGTGGTGTCCCAGACGCCCTCGACGAGCGCCTTGTGCTGGGCGTCGGCGACCTCGGCGTCGATCGCACGCTCCTGGTCCGACCCGTAGGTGACGAGTTCGCGCTCGACGTCGACGGTGATCGGTTCTTCCGGATTTTCCCCGACGTAGGCCTGCAGCGCGCCGATCTCCTCGGTGCTCGCCGTCACGGTGGGGATCCCCAGCGCCAGACAGTTGCCCGCGAAGATCTCCGCGAAGGACTCGCCGACGATGGCGTCGATCCCCCAGCGCTGGAGCGCCTGCGGGGCGTGCTCGCGCGAGGAGCCACAGCCGAAGTTGGCGTTGACCACGAGGACGTTCGCACCCCGATACCGGTTCTCGTTGAAGGGGTGGTCTTTCTCCTCGTCCTCGCCGGTGAATCGCTGGTCGAAGAAGGCGAACTCGCCCAGCCCGTCGAAGGTGACGACCTTCATGAACCGGGCGGGGATGATCTGGTCCGTGTCGATGTCGTTTCCTCGTACGGGGATGCCGGTGCCCGAGACGCGGTCGACGATCTCGGCCGGACCCTCGTCGCCGCGGCTCACGGCTTCGCCGCTCGCGTCTTCCGAGGACTCACTCCGGTCGTCCTCGCGGCTCATACCCGCGCCACCTCCTCCAGTTCGCGCACGTTCGTCACTTCGCCGGTGACCGCCGCCGCGGCGACCATCCGGGGGTTCATCAGAACGGTTCTACCGTCCTTGCTTCCCTGACGACCGACGAAGTTCCGGTTCGACGAGGACGCACACGCCTGATCGCCCTCCAGCTGGTCCTCGTTCATGCCCAGACACATCGAACAGCCGGCGTTTCGCCACTCGAAGCCCGCCGCCTCGAAGACGTCTTTCAATCCCTCGTCCTCGGCGGCCCGCTGGACGCGCTGGCTGCCGGGGACGACGAGCGCGCGAACGTCCCCGGGAACCTCCCGGCCCTCGACGAGTTCGGCTGCGCGGCGCAGGTCGGCCAACCGGGCGTTCGTACACGAGCCCAAAAAGGCGACGTCTACGGGATAGCCTTCCATCGTCTCGCCGGGCGTGACGCGCATGTGTTCCTGCGCGCGCCGGGCGGTGTCCTGCTTGTCCGCGGGCAACTCGTCGGGGTGGGGAATGGGTTCGGTGATGCCGACGCCCTGTCCCGGCGTCGTTCCCCACGTCACCATCGGCTCGAGCGACGAGCCGTCGATCGTCACGACGTCGTCGTACTCCGCCGTTTCGTCCGATCGAACGGACTCCCAGTAGGGCTTGAGCCGCTCGAAGCGCTCGGGGTCGTTCTCGAAGGCGTCGGTTTCTCTGAGCCACTCGTAGGTGGTCTCGTCGGGGTTGACGTAGCCCGCACGCGCCCCGCCCTCGATCGACATGTTGCAGATCGACATGCGTCCTTCCATGCCGAGGCTCTCGATCGCCTCGCCGGCGTACTCGTAGACGTAGCCGACGCCGCCCTCGGTCCCCAATCTCCTGATTATCTCGAGGATCACGTCTTTCGCCTCGACGCCCTCGCCGAGCTCGCCCGTCACCTCGATCTTCCGTACCTTCTGTTTCTCCATCGCCACGGTTCCAGTGGCGAGCACGTCCCGGATCTGGGAGGTGCCGATGCCGAAGGCGAGCGCGCCGAACGCACCGTGCGTACTGGTGTGCGAATCGCCGCAGACGATCGTCATCCCCGGCTGGGTGAGCCCCTGCTCGGGGCCGATGACGTGGACGATCCCCTGGTCGCCGGTGTCCGGGTGGTCGAACTGGATGCCCGCGTCGCGGACGTTGTCCTCGAGCTCGCGCATCATCGCCTCGGCAGCGTCGTCGCCGTACGGGCGGGACTGATCGGCGGTGGGGACGATGTGATCGACCGTCGCGTGGGTGCGCTCGGGGTACGCGACCTCCAGATCGCGCTCTTTGAGCATGCCGAACGCCTGCGGGCTGGTCACCTCGTGGATGAGGTGAAGCCCCACGAACAGCTGGGTCTGGCCCGTGGGCAGCTCGGTCACCGCGTGGTTGTCCCAGACCTTCTCGTAGAGGGTTCCCCGACTCATTCTTCCTCTACTACCAGTTCCCCGTCCTCGTCGTACTCCTCGCCGCGCTCGAAGACGCGCTTTGCGCCCTCCTCGTCGTGCGGCGGGGTGTGATCGACGTCCTTCATCCGTTCTCGCTCGTCGGCTTCCCTCCGCCCACCGTCGGCGACGACGACCGGGCCGCGAGCGAACAGCGCGCCCGCGCTCGTGTCGTCGTAGGGGTGGGTGTGGTCGACGTCTCTCATCCGCCGTCGGTCGGTAGTGGTGGTTTTTTCAGTCATATCGCGTCGACGAGCGGCGAAAAGTCGTCGCTGCGGTCACTCGCTCCTGTTCGTCCTCGGTTTCGTCTCCCGCGCTCTCCTCGTCGGCCCACGCGAACAGCGCCCGCAGCTCCGCGCCGACCGCCTCGATCTCGTGGTTCTTTTCGGCCTGCCGGAGTTGGGTGTAGCTCGGGCGGCCGGCTTGGTTCTCCGCGATCCACTCGCGGGCGAAGGTGCCGTCCTGCACGCCTTTGAGGACCTCCTCCATGTTCTCTCTGGCGTGCTCGTCGACGACCACGTCGCCCTTGGTGAGGCCGCCGTACTCTGCGGTGTCGGAGACCGAGTCCCACATCCCGCCGAGCCCGTCCTCGTACATCAGGTCGACGATCAGCTTCATCTCGTTGAGACACTCGAAGTACGCCATCTGCGGGCTGTAACCGGCGTCGACCAGCGTCTCGTAGCCCTGCTTGATCAGGCTCGCGATCCCGCCACACAACACTGCTTGCTCGCCGAACAGGTCTGTCTCGGTCTCCTCCCTGAACGTGGTCTCGACCACGCCCGCACGCGTACAGCCGATCGCCTGGGCGTACGCGAGCGCCTCGTCTTTCGCCTCGCCCGTCGTGTCCTGGTAGATCGCGAGAAGCGCGGGCGTGCCCTCGTCGTTCTCGTAGTTCCGCCGGAGGATGTGCCCCGGCGTCTTGGGCGCGATCATCGTCACGTCCACGTCCTCGGGCGGGTTGATCTGGTTGTAGTGGATGTTGAACCCGTGGGCGAACTGCAAGGTGTTTCCGGGTTCGAGCTCCTCGCGGATGTCGTCGTACACCGCGGGCTGGACGGTGTCGGGCACCAGCACGCTCACGATGTCGGCCTGCGCGGCGGCCTCTTTTGGGGTTCCCACCGAAAGGCCGTCCTGTTCGACCGCGGTCCGGGAGGACGACTCCTCCTCGAGGCCGACGACCACGTTCACCCCGCTGTCGGCGAGGTTCTGTGCGTGTGCGTGGCCCTGGCTGCCGTAGCCCAGAACGGCTACCGTCTTGTTCTCGATCTGCTCGCGCTGTGCGTCGTCGTCGTAGTAGATTGTGGCTTCGTCAGTCATAGTTCCTCGTCGTCTGCCAGTCTTCGTGCATTCGTTCGTACCGTTCCTCCTCGACGTCCGTCGTCCAGACGTCGCCGCGCGCGATGGCGGTCTGGCCGGTGCGCGCGAGTTCGCGGATGCCGAACTGCTGGAAGGCGTCGATCGCGTCGTCGATCTTGCCCTCGTCGCCGGTGATCTCGATCGAGATGGTTCGGGGCCCGGCGTCGAGCACCGTCCCGTCGTACATCTCCGTGACCGCCTGGACCTTGTCGGGCTCGTCGCCGTGGACCTTCAGGATCACCAGTTCGCGTCGGATCGCGTCGCTGCTCAGCTCCTGGACCGAGATCACGGGTAGCAGTTTTTCGAGCTGTTTTTCGACCTGCCGAATCCCGGGTTCGGGCTCCTCGATCACGAGCGTGATCCGCGAGGTCTCGGGGTTCGTCGTCGTCCCCACCGTGAGACTCTCGATGTTGAACTGCCGCCGCGAGACCAGCCCCGAGGCCTTCGCGAGCACGCCGGGCTCGTTCTCGACGAGCGCCGAGATGACCGTTCTCCGGGGAACGGGCTCGGCCTCGACCTCGGGGTCGATTCGGATCCCTTGACTGTTGCGCCGCCCCGACGGTCGGGGGCGTTCCTCGGGGGCCGGCCCCTGCAACCGGTTGACCTGCTGTGGTCCCTGCTCGCTCATAGCTGGTCCTCCGCGAGGGCGAACTGCCCGTTGTCCCCGCCACTGGGGACCATCGGGTAGACGTTCGCGCCGGGATCGATGTGGAAGTCGATCACCGACGGGCCGTCGTACGCGAGGGCGGCTTCGATCGTTTCTGCGACCTCGTCGTACTCGTGGACCGAAAAGCCCTGCGCGCCGAACGCTTCCGCGAGCTTGTCGAAGGCGGGCACCCACGGGTACTGCGACGCGGAGTGCCGGCCCTCGAAGAAGGCGTCCTGCCACTGGCGGACCATTCCCACGGAGCTGTTGTTCAACACGGCGACGGTGAGATCGAGGTTCTCGCGCACCGCGACGGCCAGTTCCTGACACGTCATCAAAAAGGAGCCGTCGCCCTCGAAGCAGACGACCTCGCGGTCGGGCTTTGCGACCTTCGCCCCGATCGCCGCCGGCAGGCCGTAGCCCATCGTCCCCAGTCCGTGGGAGGAAACCCACGTCCGGGGGTGACGGTAGGTCCAGTACTGACACGCCCACATCTGGTGCTGGCCGACGCCGGTCGTCACGATGGCGTCCTCCGGGGTCGCCTCGTCGAGCGCCTCGACGACGAACTCCGGGCGAAGGGGCCGGTCCTCGGGCGCGGCGTAGTCCATCGGGTACTCCGCTTTCCACGTCGCACACTGCTCTTGCCACGGGCGCCAGCGTTCACTGGCGCCGTTTGGCGAGGCGGTGTCGGCCGCCGAGCCTGCGGGGACGTCCGGAGCGCGACGCATCTCGCCGTCCAACTGCTCCAAGACGGTGCCGGCGTCGCCGATCAGCGCGACGTCGGCCTCGATGTTCTTCGAGACCTCCGCGGGGTCGATGTCGACGTGGAGGATCTCGGCGTCGGGCGCGAACGTCTCGACGCCGCCGGTCAGCCGGTCGTCGAACCGACAGCCCACCGCGAGCATCGTATCGCAGTGGGTGATCGCCATGTTCGCGTAGCCCGTCCCGTGCATTCCGGCCATCTCCATCGCGAGGTCGTGATCCTCGGGGAACGCGCCCAGCGCGGGCATCGTCGTCACGACGGGGATCCCGTACTCGGTGGCGAACTGCCGGAGCTCGTCGCTGGCTTCGCCCTTGATCACGCCGCCGCCAGCCAGGATGACCGGCTTCTCGGCGCGTTCGAGGGTTCTAGCCGCCCGCTCGACGGCCTCCTCGCTCGCTTCTGTCGGCGGGTCGTACGTACTCGGCGTCCGGGGTTCGCTCGGCTCCCGTTCAGTGGGGCCGTTGGTCACGTCCTTCGGCAGGTCCACGACCGTGGGGCCGGGGCGACCCGACCCCGAGACCGCAAACGCCTCGCCGACGGTATCCCCCACCGAGTCCGAATCGGTGGCGAAGTAGTTGGTCTTCGTGATCGGTGCCGTGAGCCCCGTGGTATCGGTCTCCTGAAACGCGTCGTTGCCGACGAAGGCGGTCGGAACCTGTCCGGTGAGCGCGATCATCGGATCCGAGTCCATCGAAGCGTCGGCGATCCCGGTCACGAGGTTGGTCGCGCCCGGTCCCGAGGTCGCGAGACAGACGCCCGGCTCTCCCGAGACGATCCCGTAGGCGTCGGCCGCGTGGGCCGCGCCCTGCTCGTGAGCCATCGTGACGTGGCGGATCGACGAGTCGTACAGCGCGTCGTAGACGGGCATGATCGCCCCGCCCTGGACCCCGAAACAGGTCTCGACGCCCGCGCCTTCGAGCGCGCGGATCACCGACGTCGCGCCGTTCGTCACCGGCGTCGGGCCGGCCGTTTCGGCCTCGTCGGTCGCCTCTCGGTCGAACGTGGCGGGTGGCTGCTCACTCATCGGTTCGACTGGCGTGGTTCGTTGGGGTGGTTTGCGGGCGATGCGGCGGTCGGGGGCGGCGGGTTGTGGATTGCATGGATACGGCGAGCGGTGGCTGGTCGAAACGTGGTGCAGTCGGGTCGAGGAGAGTGGGTGATGTAGGGGCTAGACCCCTACAATAATGAGCGCGCGCGCCGCGACCGCGCCGCTGTCGGTCCCTGCGGATCCGAGAGCGGTGGTCGGCTGCATCTACCTGCCGTGTCGGCAGGCGGGGATAATAACCCTTGCGGGGCGGGCGAGCGTTGCCGCGGCGTCGCTCGACGGCGGGCGTTCTCGGGAGCATCTTACGCCCGGACCCCCTCGTAGCGCGCCACGTCGATCTCGCGGGCGAAGCGCTCGACGTCGCTTCGGGTGACGCGGTTTTTCTCCGCGCCGTAGTCTTTCACCCGGCGGGTGATCTCTCGGACCTCGCTCTCGGTCGGGTCGAAGCCCGATTCGGTCAGGAACTCCCGCACCGAGTGGGTGCCCGTGTGCTTGCCCAGTACGAGTTCGCGCTTCGCGCCGACCATCTCGGGGGTCATGATCCCCGGCTCGAACGTATCGGAGTTCTCGATGACGCCCGCGGCGTGGATACCGCTCTCGTGGGAGAAGGCGTTGGCCCCGACGATCGGTTTATTGGCAGGAACCGGAACGTCGCTTTTCTCCTCGATCATCCGCGAGAGCTCGGTGATCCGGGTGGTGTCGATCCCGGTGTCAACTCCATAAATGGATTCGGCGGCCATCACGACCTCCTCGTAGGCGGCGTTGCCCGCCCGCTCGCCGATCCCGTTGACGCTCACCTGGGCCTGCTCGGCGCCGGCCTCGAAGCCGGCGATGGCGTTCGCGCTCGCCATCCCGAAGTCGTCGTGGGCGTGGACGTCGATCCGCGCGTCGGTGTGCTCGCGGACGAGCTTCACCAGCGCGCCCATCCGGCTGGGGGTGGCGACCCCGCAGGTGTCGGGGATGTTGATCCAATCGACGCCGACCGCGTCGACGGCCTCGACGATCTCGGCGAGAAAGTCGCTGTCGGTGCGCGTGGCGTCCATCGGCGAGAACATCACCTCGACGCCCGCGTCGTTGACTCGCCCGACGGACTCGACCGCCCGCTCTTTTACGTCCTCGCGGGTGGCGTGCATCGAGTCCTCGATCTGGACGTCGCTCGTCGAGACGAAGACGTGGATCATCCCCACGCCCGAGTCGATCGCGCTTTCGACGTCCTTCTCGACGACGCGGGCCAGTCCACACACCGTCGAGGTGGTCGAGGCGGCGATGTCGCGGACGGCCTCGAACTCCGCCTCGGAGTTGACCGGGAAGCCCGCCTCGATGACGTGGGTGCCCATCTCGTCGAGCACCGCCGCTATCTCGCGCTTGTCGTCGTAGCTGAAGGACGTCCGCGGCGTCTGTTCGCCGTCGCGCAGCGTGGTGTCGAAAATTCGAACCGTCTCGATCTCGTCGTTGGTCTCAGTGGCTAACGTGCCCTGGAAGAACTCGACCCCCCCGACTGGTGTCGGAGGCGCCCATGGTGTTGTCGGACATGGTACTCGCTTCCAGAGCGCCCCCTATATATAAACCCACCGCTGTGACACCGGGTCCCGAACCAGGGGATCTGTCTGGGAGCGGGCAGGAACCACGAAACCGCACGACTGGAACGGCGTATAATGAATATAAGTTCATTAGTCGTC
>JAWARX010000096.1:0-5071 GCA_038893155.1 Halalkalicoccus sp. | reverse complement strand
GTCGAGCGCGCCGTAGCGCCCGCCGAGCGCCGTCGCGACGACGAGCGTCCCGAGAAACAGCGGGGCGAGGCGGGTGAATCCGAGCGTGATCAGCACGGCGAGATAGACCGCGCCGACGGTCCCGAAAAAGCGGGTCCGCCAGCCGGCCAGCAGCGCGAGCCCGACGGCGGTCTGAACGACGGCGAAGACGAGCGCCCACGCGCCGACCGCCGGCAGGATCGCGCTCTCGATGACGAGCGCAAGGGGTGCGACGTGTCCGGCCGCGAGGTCGGCAAACAGCGGGGCGAGGTCGGATCCCGAGGCCCAGCCCGGCAGTCCGTTGACGCCGGGCTCGGTCCGAACGACGATCTCGTGGAGGAAGCGATAGCCGACGAACGCCCGCAGGGAATCGGCGGCCAGTCCGATCGGCTCGCCACCGCGGTACGCGCCGACGAGGCCGGCCCCGAGGATCGCGAAGAACACCGCGAGTTCGAGCCCGACCAGCGCGATCCGGTCGGTCCCCTGGGGAATCGACAGCAGATACGCTACCGAGGCGAGCGCACAGCCGGCGGCGAGCGCCGGAAACAGTCTTTCGGGGACGGGCTGGAACGACGCGATCCGGTGGTAGAGACCCTCGCGGCCGGACTGGGCGAGCCAGCCGTCGACGCCGTAGTAGTAGCCCGCGTTGGCGACGAACGCGAAGGCGATCGGGACCGCGAACGTCGGTGACGTCCGAATGGTACCGAAGTGAAACACCGGGAAGAAGTACAGCAGCCCCACGAGCGCCGCGGGCCGGGTCAGAATTCCAAAAACGAGCGCGATCCCCACGAGCAGCTGGACGACGGTGGCGACGATACTCCAGAGCTCGGCGTGGGGGAGGACGGCGAGTTCGAGCAGCCAGGCGTACCAGCCGTAGGTCCCCTCCTCGATCGCCCTCGCACTCGTTTCGGTGATCGTCGTTCCCGCCGCGGGACCGATCCACTCCGGGTTCGGCCCCGTCGAGGGGGTCCCGAGCTTCCACCAGCCCCCCAGAAACACCTCGTACAGCAAGATCAGTCCCGCAAACATCCGTCCGAACGCGATCCACGGCGCCTGTCCCGCTCTAGTTAACATCTCTAGCAATTATCTTAGCAGTTATTATTAAATTGCTGGTATAGATTGTTAACCAGTGGGAGACATGGAGACGTCTCTCGGCGAGGGAGTAGCCGAGGAAAGCGAAAGCCGGCGGGTCTTACTTCCCCCAGAACGGATCGCGTCGCCGCTGTTTGTCCAGGTACATCTGGAGGACCTCCCGTTCGTCGGCGGGGATGTCCTCGGTGAGTTCCTGTTCTAAGATCTTCGCGTGTTTCTCGGGTACCTCGATCCAGAGCTCGTCGCCCTCCTCGATCTGTCTGCCGACGGTGGGGCCGTCGATGGCGACGCTGACTCGTTTGCCCTGCCGGGCCTCCTCGACGTCCTCACCCTGTTCCTGGATCCCCTTGATCTGGCCGACGCGCTTTGGCTCGTTGCCCTCGAACTTCGCGACCCGCGCGTTGTTTCTGACCGTTCCTCCGAGAACCTCGACGCCCACCACCGCGGGGTCGTTCTGGCGGAACGTGTGGTCCATCAGCAGCTGAAACCGGCCGGGCCGGGTGATGTTCTCGAGGATCGTCTCCTGTTGGGCTCTGCGAGAGTCCTCGACGAACGCGTCGTACTCCTCGACGAGCTGGTAGATCACGTCGTCCCGGAAGATCCGGACCTCGCTTTCGTTCGCGTGGCGCTTCGCGTCGCCCAGCACCTCGACGTTGAACCCCAGGATGGTTCGATGGATCGGTTCGTCGGCGGTGCTCGCGATCGAGATGTCCCGCGGGGCGATATCGCCCACCTCCGCGCGCATGATCGGGATCTCGGCTTCCGCGAGCGCGTTGGCCATCGCCTCCAGGCTCCCGAGCGTGTCGGCTTTGACGACGACGCCCTCTTCTTCCGTGCTCACCTCGACCTCCGCGAGTTCGGCCTCGACTTCCTCGATCACGTCGTCGATCTCGCGGTCCCGCACGACGCGCACGGGCGCACCGGCCATCGCCTCCTCCAGGTCGGGTGCGGCGATCTTCAGCCCCGCCGCCGCGTTCACCTCCTCGACCCGGTCGAACCGGCTCTCGGCGCGGATCTCGGCGAGCGGTCGGGGCTGGAGCAGCGCTCGCACGTCCGTGACGATCGGATCGTGCGTCCCGCCGACGACGATCGTCTCGTCTTCCCTGACCGTTCCGTCGTACAGCACCACGTCGACGGTCGCGCCGAATCCCTTCTCGTCCTTTACTTCCAACACCGTGCCCGCGCCGGGGCCAGCGACGTCGATCTCCATCGCCTCTTTCATGTAGCGCTGGGAGAGACCCATGAGGACGGTCAGGAGGTCGGGGATGCCCTCGCCAGTTTTGGCGCTGACGGGGACGACGCCGACGTTCTTCTGGAAGTCCTGGACCCGCCAGTAGAGATCGGCCGAGAAGCCGTGATCCGAGAGCTCGCCGATGAGCTCGTAGAGGTTCTCGTCGAGCCGCGAGCGCGCCCGGTCGCTCTGGGCCTCGTAGGTCTCCTGGACGGGGCTGTCCTCGCGGGGGTTCCAGCCCGGAACCGCGTCGATCTTGTTCGCGGCGACGACGAACGGGGTAGAAGAGTCCTGCAGGATGGTGATCGCTTCAATAGTTTGGGGCTGGAAGCCGTCGGTGACGTCGACGACGAGGATCGCGATGTCCGCGAGCGCACCCCCGCGCGAGCGGAGCGTCGTAAACGAGTGGTGGCCCGGCGTGTCGATAAAGAGTAGCCCCGGCAGGTCGAAGTCGTCGGGGTCGACGAGGCGGCCGGCCACCCGCGACACCGTATCGAGGGGCACGGCCGTCGCCCCGATGTGCTGGGTGATCCCGCCGGCCTCGCCCTCGATCACCGCCGAGCCGCGGATCTTATCGAGCAAGCTGGTCTTGCCGTGATCGACGTGGCCGAGAACGGCGACGATCGGCGTCCTGAGTTCCGACGACGGGGTCTGTGTTGTGTCTGTGTCCGACATCCTACCACCCGAGAAGTTCGTGTTCTATCCGAACGGGGCGCAGTAGTTAAGTCCATCGTAGCCCGGTCGAACGCCGGAATCCGACCCCGTGGCGTTTATTATCGTCCGCTCTCTTCTTCGGGGTATGTCTGAGATACTGGCCGAGAACCTCTCGGGAAAAGCCGTCATGGGCGCTGACGGCGCTGAACTCGGAATGCTGTACAACATCACGATGGACATCAAAAGCGGCGAGCTCCACGACCTGGTCATCACCCCCAACGACGAGATCAGCGCCGCGGAGCTCGAACTCGAGCTCGACGATCAGGACCGACTTCGGATGCCGGTCAACCGGGTGCAGGCCGTCAAGGATTACATCGTCGTTTCGCGTTAAATGTACGTTCTCGACTCCTCGGCGTTCATTCACGAGTACCACACCACGGAACAGACCGCGAGCGTCCCGCTCGTCCGAGAGGAGCTCGAAGACGAGAGCGCCTACCGCTACGACGCGATGGAAGGCTCGGGAATGCACATCCACATCCCGACAGACGAGACCATCGACACCGTCCGCCGGGCCGCCGCGGAGCTGGGCGACCTAGAGGAGCTTTCGGAGACCGACGTTCGGTTGATCGCCACCACCTTCGAGCTCGACGGCACGCTCGTCACCGACGACTACGCGATGCAGAACGTCGCCGAGAAGCTCAACGTCGCCGTCGAGGTGATCGCCCGCGAGGGGATCACTGAAGAGCGCCACTGGACGTTCCAGTGTCAGGGCTGTGGCCGGGAGTTCGACGAACGGCGCGACCGCTGTGAGATCTGCGGCAGTCCGCTCGCACGAAAGAACCCGAGCTAACGGGCGGCGATCTCGCGCTGTTCCAGCCCGATCTCGACGAGCTGATGGAGGACTTCCGATTCGCTGAGGCCGTACTCCCGTGCGATGGCGTCGACTTTCGCCGCGAGCTGTTCGTCGCACACGAGGCTGTACCGCTGACTCATACTCACCCGTACGATCTCCTCCGTTATAAAACTATGTCAGTATTCGAGAACGTTTCGGCGAGCGCGACAGGTTTCGTACCTGTTCTGTCAGTCGATCACGAGGCGGGTCTTCTCGGAGACGGCAGCTGCCTCCTCGAACTCGCCGCCACCCAGCAGCCCGCGGGCCGCCCGTTTGCCCCACTCGACGGCCGGTTGGGTGAACGTCGAGACCGAAAACAGCTCGCCGGCGAGGATGCAGGCCGCCTCCATACCGTAGAGCAATCGTCCGAGTTCGTGGGCGTCGACCCGCTCGATCTCGATCCGGAGGGTCGGTCGGCCCGCCGCCGCGAGGCTCGCCTCGGTCGCCTCGAACTCCGCGTCCAGTAGCTCGTCGAGCGTCGAGCCGCCGAGATACGACAGCCCCTCCAGATCGGTCTCGGGGATCGGAACGTCGCTCCGTTCGCGCGGGCGGACGAGCGTCACCATCGCGTCTCGAGGCCCGGCTCGATACAGCTGCAGCTGGGAGTGCTGGTCGGTCGCCCCGAGCGCGCGCGCTGGAAGTTGCCCGAGCCCCTCCTTGCCGAGGCTCTCGGCCCACAGCTGGGCGAACCACTCGGCGAACGTCTCCAGTGACTCGGCGTAGGGCATCATCGCGTTGACCCGCCAGCCGCGCTCGGCGAGCGCATACGAGGTCGCGCCGTAGGCGTACGCAGGGGTCTCGAACAGCGATCCCGAGAGCGCGTCGGCTTCCGCGCTCGCGCCCGCGAGCAGCCCCTCGACGTCGCCCCCGCCGAGCGCCGCCGCCGGCAGCGCGACGGTAGAAAGCGCCGAAAAACGACCCGGTACGCCCGCCGGAACGTCGAGGGCTGGCAGGTCGTGGCGCTCGGCGAGCGCGCGGAGGTTCCCCTCCTCGCCGGTGGTCACGAGGGTGCGCGCGGTCCAGTCGACCCCCGCCGAATCCATCGCCTCGCGGACCACGAGGAAGTTCGCGAGCGTCTCGGCGGTCGTGCCCGACCGGGAGACGACGTGGAGCGCGGTTCGCGAGAGGTCGAGTCTCGCGAGCAGCCCCTCGACGTGTTCGGGGTCGACGTCGTCGGGGGTGTA
>JAWARX010000095.1:0-7944 GCA_038893155.1 Halalkalicoccus sp. | reverse complement strand
GATCACCGCGAACGTCGGCTCGACGCCGATCGAGGTCTCGGTCGGCGAGGACTCGGCGACCGCGCGCTCGCCCGCCGACGACGAAAGTTCATAACGGATCGCGCGGCCAGTAGCCCCGTGGCCCGTGGTATCTCTCCCGTGATCGGCGTCGTCCTGCTGGTCGCCTGTACGGTGGCCCTGAGCGTCACCGTCGGCGCGATGGCCTACGCCTACGAGCCCGTGGAGCCGGCTTCGGCGGTCGTCGTCGCCGGCGAGGCGGACGCCGAACGGGACCGGATCACGCTGACGCTCGACGGTGGCGGACCGCTCGACGTGCGCGATCTCACCGTGCTCGTCGAGATCGACGGGACCGAACTGGAAACGCAGCCGCCGGTGCCGTTTTTCGGCTCGTCGGGGTTCTCTTATGCGTTCGGCCCGTTCAACCCCTCGGCGGAGCCGGTGTGGGAACGCGGCGAGTCGGCGGGCTTCGCGCTCGCGTCGACGAACGATCCGGTGCTGGAAAGCGGCAGTACCGTCGAGATCCGGATCTACGAGAACGGCCTGTCGATCGCGACCGTCGAGACGACCGCGGCCTGATGGGGCCGTTCGGACCGGATTTCAGCCACCCGCATCGGCGACGTTTCGCGGCGCGAAACGGCGGGTGGAACACCCCCGTCGGGAGGAACGTGTACAGACCCCGCGGCGACCCGGCCGGCGTGAACCGCCGGAAGGTGGATCATCGAGCGCGGGGTTCCTACTCGGTGACGCGTGCGACCGACGTGATCGCGATGTCGGGATCGTAGGAGGGCCCCATCAGCCGGTGTTCGACCGCCTCGTAGCCCGCCTCGGCGAACATCCGGTCGGCCTCCTCGGCGTCGTAAAACAGCATGATCGAGTCGGCGACCTTCTGCATGAGCCCCGTCTTCGGGTAGTTCGGGCCGACGATCAGCACCCGCCCGCCCGGCTTCGTGACCCGGCGGATCTCCTCGAGAGCCTCGACGGGGTTCGGCCAGTACTCGATCGAGCCCGACGACCAGACGTGGTCGAAGCTGTCGTCCTTGAAGGGGAGGCGTTCTGCGTCGCCCAGGTAGAAGCTGACCGGGTCGTGTTTGCCGAGCTTCGCCCACGCTTTTGCCATCTGGTGGGGGCTCTGGTCCAATCCGTGGACGTCGTCGGTGTGTTCGAGGATGCCCTCGGTGGCAAAGCCGGTGCCCGAGCCGACGTCGAGCACCCGGTCGCCCTGCTGGACGTCGAGCATCGAGAGGGCCTGTCCGCGCATCGCCTCGTTCCAGATGAAGGGGTTGATCCGGTCGTAGACCTTCGAGAGGTACTTGTAGAACAGCCGGGCGCGTCCCTTGTCTTCGAGAACTCCCATTGACGTCCCTTCGGCCCGTGATGGTTTAATCCTCCCTTTTCGGGGTGGAGCCAGCGGGAACCTCGACCCGGTCTTTCCGGGTGCAGCCACTGCTTCGTAAGTACCTTATAGCCCGTCATGCAACCTTCCTCCTGATTACAGTATGCCGAGGCCAGAGGTTTTAGACCGGATCAAAGAGGCCGAAGCGGAAGCCGAGGAGATCGTCGCCGAGGCCGAACGCGAGCGCGAACAGCGCGTCGCCGCCGCCCGGGCCCGCGCGGAGGAGATCCGCGAGGAGGCCCGCGAGGAGGCGGCCGACCGCGCCGAGGCGCGTCTCGCCGAGGCCCGCGAGGAGATCGAGGCCGAACGCCAGGAGATCCTCGTGCGGGGCGACGAAGAGCGCGAAGCCCTCGTCTCGCGCTCGGAAGGAAACAAAGAGGCGGTGGTCGAGTTCGTCGTCTCGCAGTTCGAGGAGGCGGTGCATGCTCAGACCTGAGCGAATGAGCAAGGTCTCGGTGACGGGCTCTGCCGGCGTCATGGACGAGACCATCGAGACGATCCACGGGCTCGACCTCCTGCACGTGGTCGACTACGACGGCTCGTGGGAGGGCTTTCGACCCGGCGACTCGCGTCCGGAGGCCGACCCCCTCTCGGAGACGCTCGTCACCGTCCGCTCGATCGAGAGCATCCTCGCCGTCGACGAGGAGGACGCCGGCCCGAGCCGGATCGTCACGGACGAGGAGATCGACGCCGAGATCGCGGAGGTGCGCGCCCGCGTCAACGAACTCGACGACCGCCGGGCCGAACTGCGCGAGGAGCGCCGAACCGTCGAGGAACGCCTCTCGTCGATCCGTCCGTTCGCGACGCTGGGGATCGACCTCGACCTGCTCTCGGGGTACGACTCGCTCGAAACGGCGGTCGTCGAGGGACGACGGGATCGGATCGAGGAGGCGCTCGCCGGCGCCGCCGGGGTCGACGAGTTCGAGACCTTCGCGGAGGACGGCGTCGTCGCGATCTTCATCTATCCCGCCGAGGGCCGCGAGGAGGTGCTCGCTGACGCGCTCCTCGACGTCGAGACGACCCCCCTTTCGGTGCCCGACGCCGAGGCGAGCCCCGAGGAGTACGTCGCCGACCTCGGGGACCGGAGAGAGCGGATCGACGCGAAGCTCGCGGAGGTCCAAGAGGAGCTAGATGAGCTGAAACTCGACGTCGCGGGCTTCCTGCTCGCAGTCGAAGAACAGCTCACGATCGACGTCCAGAAGGCCCAGGTCCCGCTTTCGTTCGCGACGACCGAACACTCGTTCATCGCGGAGGGGTGGGTCCCCAGCGAACGGTACGGCGAGTTCGAAGCCGCCCTCGAAGCGGAGGTCGGCGATCACGTCGAGTGCGAGGAGCTAGAGCGCGTCGACTACGACGACGTCGCCCACGGCCACGGTCACGGCTCCCACGACGAGGGGCCCGGCGAGGCGGGCGATGTCGACCGACAGCCCGCCGCGGCCACCGACGGAGAGGGCGAACCCGCCGAGATCCGCTCGGACGGCGGGCACGCGGGTGCCGGAGCCGGCGCGGGTGCGGCCGTTACCAGCATGCACGGCGACGAGCCGCCCGTGGTGCAGGACAACCCCGACGCGGCCCGGCCGTTCCAGCTGCTGGTCGAGGCGATAAACCGGCCGCGGTACTTCGAACTCGACCCGACCGTTATCCTCCTGCTTACGTTCCCGACGATGTTCGGGCTGATGATCGGGGACGTCGGCTACGGCGTCCTCTACATGGCGCTCGGCTACGGTCTCTACCGGGCGTTCGACAGCCCGGCGATGAAGAGCCTCGGGGGGATCGCCATCTGGTGTGGGGTGTTTACCGTGATCTTCGGCTTCTTCTACGGCGAGCTGTTCGGCTTCCACACCTTCGACTATCACTTCTGGCAGCCGGTCGTCGGCCTCGAAGGGCCGCCCATAGAGAAGGGGCTGGACAGCGCGTTCGCGCTGTTCTGGCTGGTCGTCGCGTTGCTGATCGGTGTCGTTCACCTCACGATCGGCTACGTCTTCGGCTTCTTCAACGAGCTGGAGTCGGACGGACTGGTGTCGGCGGCGGCCTCGAACCTCTCGTGGGCCGTGCTGATGGTCGGCGTCTGGACGTGGGTGTTCAGCCGCCACGGAGCCGCCGTTAAACCCGAGTTCCTCTACGAGGGCGGCGTGCTCGACGGCGATCCGATCGCACTCGGCTTCGCCGGCTTCTCCGAGCCGGTCGGCATCGCCGCCCTCGGTCTCGTGGTCGTGGGGCTCGCCGGCGCGGTCTACGGCGAGTACCTCCACGAGGGCGGGATCGGCATAGCTATCGGTGTCCTCGAGAGCCTGACCAACGGGCTGGTCAACATCGTCTCGTACGCCCGGATCACGGCCGTGTTGCTCGCGAAGGCCGGAATGGCGTTCGTGGTCAACCTGCTCGTGGTCGGTGCCTACGAAGACGAGGGCGGCCACTTCCACTTCATGACCGGCACGACCGAGGTGCCCGAGGGGGCCGAACTGATGTTCCCCGGAATCGTGACCACCGACGCGGGGCTCGCGATGGCGGCGGTCACCGTCCTCGCGGGCGCGCTCGTGTTCGTCGTCGGCCACATCATCGTCCTCGGCCTCGGGATCACGAGCGCCGGCCTCCAGGGCGTGCGCCTGGAGTACGTCGAGTTCTTCGGGAAGTTCTACGACGGCGGCGGCGAGGAGTACGAACCGTTCGGCTACGAGCGGACCCACACGACCGAGTAGCCCCGGCGCGACGCGCTTTTTCAAAGGCCCGTGCTACCAGTTTGCGTAGGGTAGAGCGCGTCTGTCGTCGCTTTTTTTAACAAGTTTTATGATGGCACTGGGGCGAACTACGGACTGTTCGGGTACCAAACCCACCGTACGAGACACACCATGTACGAAATCGCCAACGCACTCGCGGACGCAGTTGTACTGCAGCAGGAAAACGGCGGCCCGGCGCTCGACAACGCCGGTGCTGCGGCGCTCGCGGTCGGACTGGCGGCGCTCGGGGCGGGCTACGCGGAGCGTGGCATCGGCAGCGCGGCGATGGGCGCGATCGCCGAGGATCGGGACCTGTTCGGTCTGGGCCTGATCCTGACGGTCCTGCCGGAGACGCTCGTCATCCTCGCGCTGGTCGTCGTGTTCGTCGTCTGAACGCCCTTTCCTTTCACCAATGAGTTTAGAAACGGTCGCGGAGGACATTCGGGAGGAAGCCCGCGCGCGTGCCCGCGAGATCGAGGCCGACGCCGAGGAGCAAGCCGAGGCGATCATCGCCGAGGCGGAGTCCGACGCCGCCGAGATCGAAGCCGAGCGCGAGCGTGCGGCCGAACGCGAGATCGAACAGGAACGCGAACAGAAGCTCTCGAGTGCGAACCTCGAGGCGAAACAAAAGCGTCTTGAAGCCCGACGCGACGTCTTAGAGGAGGTCCGCGAACGGGTCGAAGCCGAGGTCGAAGGGATCGACGGCGAGCGCCGCGAGGTCCTGACCGACGGACTGCTCGCCGCGGCCGCAGAGGAGTTCGACGAGGGGGCCTCCGTACGGATCTACGGACGCGCCGAGGACGAAACGCTGCTTACGGAGCTGGTCGAGGCCTACGACGGCTACGAGTACGCCGGCGAGTACGACTGTCTGGGCGGCGTCGTCGCCGAAAGCGAGGGCTCTCGGATCCGCGTGAACAACACGTTCGATTCGGTCCTCGAGGACGTCTGGGAGGACAACCTCAAAGAGGCGAGCACCCGTCTGTTCGAGCAATGAGCACCAGACCGCGAACGATCGGCAGCTCGAACCCGGAGTACGTAAACGCCCGCGTTCGGGCCCGGCGCGCCGCGCTGTTCGACGAGGAGGAGTACCGCAAGCTGGTTCGGATGGGGCCGAGCGAGATCGCGCGGTTCATGGAGGAAACCGAGTACGACGAGGAGATCAACGCGCTCGGGACGCGCCACAGCGGCGTCGACCTGATCGAGTACGCCCTGCACGCGAACCTCGCGAAGCACTTCGACGACCTGCTGAACTGGGCCGAAGGGCAGCTCTACGAGTTCATCGCGAACTATCTACGAAAGTTCGACGCCTGGAACGTCAAGACGATCATCCGCGGGATCTACGCCGACGCCGATCAGGAGACGATCGAGGCGGATCTGATCCGCGCCGGCGAGTTTTCGGACCGGGAGATCGACCGCCTGCTCGAAGCGCGCTCGATCGAGGAGGTCGTCGAGGAGCTCGACGGGACGATCTTCGGCGATCCCCTCGAGGCGGCCTACGAGGACTACGAGGCGACGAACACGCTCGTGCCCCTCGAGAACGCGATCGACCGGACCTACTACGAGCACATCCTCGACAACGTCGGCTCGGTCAGCGGCGAACCGGACGACCCCGTCGCGCGCTACGTCGAGTTCCTGCAGGCCGAAATCGACTTCCGGAACGCCCGGAACGCCCTTCGGCTGGCCCGGACGGGTGCGGACATCGACCCCGGCGAGTACTTCATCGAGGGCGGCACGCTGTTCGACCGGCGCGAGATGTCCGGGCTGGTCGCGAACCGCGAGGAGCTTCTCGGGCGGATCGAGGAGAGTCGCTACGGGAGCCGGCTGGACGAAGCACTCGCCGAGTTGCGAAGCGCGGAGAGCCTGATCGCGTTCGAACACGCGCTCGATACGGCGCTGTCCGCGTACGCCGACCGGCTCGCGAACCGCTACCCGATGACGGTCGCCTCCGTGCTGTCGTACATCCTCGCGAAGGAACGCGAGACCGACAACATCCGGGCGATCGCCCGCGGTCGGGAGGCCGGACTGAGCGAGGAGGAGATCACCGAGGAGCTGGTGGTCCTATGAGCCAGGAGATCGCCGTCATCGGCAGCCCCGAGTTCACGACCGGCTTTCGACTCGCCGGGGTGCGCGTCTTCGAGAACGTCCCCGACGACGAGAAAGCGGCGGAGCTCGACGACGCAGTCGTGCGCGTGCTCGAAAACGAGGAGATCGGGATCGCGATCATGCACGAAGAGGATCTCGAGTACCTCTCCCGTCAGCCACGCCAGCGCGTCGAGACGAGCGTCGAGCCGACGTTCGTCATGCTGGGTGGCGGTGCGGGAAGCGGCGGACTCCGCGAGAAGATCAAACGCGCGATCGGTATCGACCTGATGGACGAAGACTAACTGTTCTCCCACGTTATCACTACCACAGCAACACAAACACATGAGTCAAGCAACACAGACCGACATCGACGTCGTCAGCGAGGGTCGGATCGAGAGCGTGAGCGGTCCCGTCGTGACCGCGATCGATCTGGACGCCCGGATGAACGACGTCGTCTACGTCGGCGCGGAAGGCCTGATGGGCGAAGTGATCGAGATCGAAGGCAACATCACGACGATCCAGGTCTACGAGGAGACCTCCGGGATCAGCCCCGGCGGACCGGTACAGAACACGGGCGAACCCCTCTCGGTCGACCTGGGGCCGGGCATGCTCGACACCATCTACGACGGCGTCCAGCGCCCGCTCGACGTGCTCGAATCGCGGATGGGCGCGTTTCTCGACCGCGGGGTCGACGCCCCGGGGATCGACCTCGAGGAGACCTGGGAGTTCACCCCCGAGGTCGAGGAGGGAGACGCCGTCGAGGCCGGCGACGTCATCGGAACCGTCCCCGAGACGGAGAGCATCGACCACAAGGTGATGGTCCCGCCCGACTCCGAGGGCGGGGAGGTCACCGCGATCGAATCGGGGACCTTCGACGTCACCGAGACCATAGCCGAACTCGATACCGGCGAGGAGATCGCGATGCGCCAGGAGTGGCCGGTCAGACAGGCCCGGCCCACGGCGAACAAGCGCTCGCCCGACCGGCCGCTCGTGACCGGCCAGCGCGTTCAGGACGGCCTGTTCCCGCTGGCGAAGGGCGGCACCGCGGCGATTCCGGGACCGTTCGGCTCCGGAAAGACGGTGACCCAGCAGTCGCTCGCGAAGTTCTCCGATGCGGACATCGTCGTCTACATCGGCTGTGGCGAGCGGGGCAACGAGATGACCGAGGTGATCGACGACTTCCCGGACCTGCCGGACCCACAGACCGGCAACGCGCTGATGGCCCGGACCTGCCTGATCGCGAACACCTCGAACATGCCCGTCGCCGCCCGCGAGTCCTGCGTGTACACGGGTATCACGATCGCGGAGTTCTACCGGGACATGGGCTACGACGTCGCGCTGATGGCCGATTCGACCTCGCGGTGGGCCGAAGCGATGCGCGAGATCAGCTCACGACTGGAGGAGATGCCCGGCGAGGAGGGGTATCCAGCCTACCTGGCGGCACGCCTCAGCCAGTTCTACGAGCGCGCGGGGCTGTTCGACAACATCAACGGCACCCAGGGATCGATCTCGGCGGTCGGCGCGGTGTCGCCGCCGGGCGGTGACTTCTCCGAACCCGTCACGCAGAACACGCTTCGGATCGTGAAGACGTTCTGGGCGCTCGACGCCGACCTCGCGGAACGTCGGCACTTCCCGTCGATCAACTGGAACGAGTCGTACTCGCTGTACCGCCAGCAGTTAGACCCCTGGTTCCGCGAGAACGTCGCCGAAGACTACCCGGAGATCCGCCAGTGGGGCGTCGACGTACTCGAC
>JAWARX010000094.1:0-7993 GCA_038893155.1 Halalkalicoccus sp. | reverse complement strand
GCCGGTCTCGCTGGCCGGTCTACGGGCGCTGCACGGCCTGGCTCGCCGCTGGGTCGTGTTCGTCCCGGCCGGGTTCGTCCTGCACGATCCCTCGAGCCCCGACGAACCGCGGGGACGCGACGACTACCGGTCGTACGTCGAGACGTACCGGGCGGCGTTTCCCGACGTGCGCTACGAGGTCGAGGACGTGATCGTCCAGGACGACCGCGCCGCGCTGCGATACACCGCCAGCGGGACCCACGAGGGCGAGTTCATGGGTATCGAACCCACCGGGCGGCGCGTCGAGCTGACCGGGAACGTCATGCACCGACTCGAGGACGGGAGGCTCGTCGAGACGTGGGCGTGTTTCGACATGCTCGGGCTGTTCGAGCAGCTCGGCGCGATCGAGACGACCCGCTGATCGAACGCCGTTTTTTCGAAAACGAGGTCTTCAGAACGCGTCGCCGCGGATCGTGGTGTCTGCGTGGAGATCGGATTTCAGCGCGTCGTGGACCTTACAGAGCTCGTCCGCCCGTTCGACGATCTGCTGGCCCGTCTCCTCGTCGAGGTCGGCCTCGACCGCGACCGCGAAGCCGACCGACGTGAGCTTCCCGTCGTCGTCCACCTCGCCGGTGACGGTGTTCTCGATCCTCCCGAGGTCGTCGACGCCGCGCTGTTGGCCGCCGACCCGGAGCGCCGGTACGTAACACGCCGCGTAGTCCGCGAGCAGCGTCTCGACCGTATCGGGCGTCTCCTCGCCCTCGGCGTTGATCGTGAGTTCGAACTCGCGGACCGAGCTGGTCGACCGAAACCCCTCCTCGCTCGTGGTGACTACCTCTTTTGTCATTGCGTTCCGGTAGACGCTCGGCTGTAGCGTAAGTGTTTTTCTCGAGAAACTAGCTCGACCGCCGGGGCGAAACGCGGCGGACGACGGGCGACCCGGACGCGGGCGTTAGAACGCGCCGCCTTCGACGCTGATGTCGGCGTGAAGCTCCTCGCGGAGCGCCGCGTGGACGTGACAGATGCCCTCGGCGCGCTCGACGATCTCGTCGAGCTCGTCGTCGTCGAGATCCTCTTCGACGTAGATGTCGAAGCGGATGGCAGAGAGGTCGTCGTCGCCGTCCAGATCCGCCTCGGCGTCGATCTGGAGCTTGCCGAGGTCGTCGTGGTCGCGCTGCTGTCCGCCCACGCGGAACGCCGGCAGGAAACACGACGCGTAGTCCGCGACGAGCACGGCGTTGGGGTTGGGGCCCTCCTCGTCGGTGGCGTCGATCGTGAGTTCGAAGTCGCCGACCTGACTGTTGCTTACGAAGCCCTCCTCGCTGACGGTGGACGTCTCGATATCGGTCATTGCGTCTCGACTAACGGACGGAAGCGTCCTAAAGATTGTCCACGCGGCGAGTTATTCCAGGGTGAACGTCTCGTCGCCCTCCAGTACGTGGACCTCGGCGTCGCTGCCGGTCGATTCGACCTCGCTTACGAACTCCTCGGTGTCGATCTCGATCGGGGGGAACGTATCGTAGTGCATCGGGAAGGCGTGATCCACGTCGAGCCACTCGGTCGCGATCGCGGCCTGCCACGGTCCCATCGTGAAGTGGTCGCCGACGGGCAACGCGGCGGCGTCGGGCTGGAGGTACGGGCCGATGACCTCGCGCATCTCGGTCATCAGGCCGGTGTCCCCGGCGTGATAGAACGTCGTCCTCGACCCCTCCGCCGAGGGCGCTTCGGTGCCGATCACGAACCCGGTCGGCATCCCCGCGTCGACGTCGTACTCGGTCATGATGCCGTTGGTGTGGTCCGCGCGGTGCATCGTGACGGAGGCGTCGCCACAGGTGACGGTGCCGCCGATGTTCATCCCCATGCCGCCGACGGCGTCCTCGAAGCCCAGCTCCTCCTGACAGTACGAGACGAGCTCGGGCGTCGCGACCAGCGTCGCCTCCGAGAACTCGCCGGCGTCGGCGATGTGGTCGGCGTGCCCGTGGGTCAGTAGCACGTAGTCGGGCGTCGCGACGTCGCTCGGTTCGGGGCCCGTCTTCGGGTTGTCGAAGAACGGGTCGATCAGCAGGTCGGTGTCGCCGACGGTGACGTGCCAGGTCGAGTGGCCGTGCCAGGTGAGTTCCATACGGATGGCTAATCGACCGACTGACCCATAAAAGGTGCCGCCTTCCGCCGGTCCGCGAGGAACTGCCGCCGAACGAAGCCTTTTGACCCCCCGGTCAGAGGCCTACCCATGCACCGCGTTCGATTCCGCGATCCCGCCGGATCGACCAGGGAAGGCGAGTGGCTCGATGGGGAGATCGACTTCGCCGGGGAGACCTACCGCCCCGAGGAGGTCGATATCCTCCCGCCGTGCGAACCGACGAAGATCGTCTGCATCGGCCGGAACTACGCCGCACACGCCGAAGAACGCGACGAGGAGGTTCCCGACCGCCCCCTGCTCTTTCTCAAACCGCCGAACGCCCTCGCGGGCCACGGCGATACGGTGACGCTGCCCGCCGAGCGCTACGTCGAACACGAGGCCGAACTCGCGGTGGTGATCGGCGAGCAGTGCCGGAACGTCGCGGAGGGCGAGGCCGAGGAGGTGGTCGCGGGCTACACCTGCTTCGACGACCTCTCCAATCGGGACGACCAGGACAGAGAACAGAACTGGGTCCGCGGGAAGGCCTTCGACAACGCCGCGCCGATGGGACCCGTCCTCGCGACCCCCGAGGAAGTACCGAACGACGCCCGAATTCGACTGCGCGTCGACGGCGAGACCCGGCAGGATTCCACCCTCGATCACCTCATCTTCTCGATCCCCGAGCTGATCGCCGAGATCACCCGGTATATGACCCTCGAACCGGGAGATGTGATCGCGACGGGCACGCCTGAAGGCGTCGGTCCCGTAGGGGACGGCGACCGGGTCGAAGTCGAGATCGAGGGGATCGGGACGCTCGAACACGGCGTTCGTCAGTGAGTCGCCGAGTCGCCACGGGAGCGACGGCTCCGGCGGCGCAGTTCTTTTCGCTCGTGTTTCCCCGGTACCCAACCGCCGCAACGTTTTGTGCGTGGAGCGGGAGGTCCGAACCGAGCCATGTCACGAGAGACCGACAGCGACCGACGGACCCTGCTGAAGCTAGCCGGACTGACCGCGGGCGGCGTCGCGGGGATCGCCGGGTTCGGGCAGGCGAGCGCGGACGAACACGACGAGGACGACAGCGACCGGGATGGCGAGAGCGATGACGCCGATCACGACGGCGGCGAGGGCGATACGGACGGGGACGGCCTCGTGACCGTCGAGGGCGGCGAGACGGTCGCGGAGACGGTCGAGCGGATCGAGGCGGCGATCGAGGAAGGGCCACCCCAACTGGTCACCACGTTCGATCACGCCGAGAACGCAGCGAGCGTCGGCGAGGAACTCCGCGAGACGACGCTGATCCTCTTCGGCGCGCCCGCGGTGGGCACGCCGATCATGCAGGAAAACCAGACGGCGGGCATCGACCTCCCGCAGAAGATCCTCGTCTGGTGTGACGAGGACGGGCAGGTGCAGATCACCTACAACGACCCCGAGTGGAACCTCGTACAGCGCCACGGAGTCTCCCGGTCTGAGTCGATCGAACAGATGAGCGAGGCGCTCGCGAACCTCGCGGCCGCCGGCGCGGGCGAGGATTCGGGGTAGTTTAGACGAGGTTTCGATACCACTGCTCGCGCTCGTCGCGTTCGACCTCGAATCCCTTCTCCTCGAACGCGCGGGTCGCCAGCCACCGTTCGTCCGTGGTCGTCCGCGGGAGCTTCAGGTCGTGGTCGGTTCGGCGCGGCCCCTCCTTGTACTCGATCCTGAGCGTGTCGTCGCCGACCCGTGTGACCGACTCGACGTCGCTACAGCGGATCTCCGAGGGGTCGAGGAGCCACCGTCTCAGCCAGACGAGGAGCTGTCCGACGACCCCGACGGCGATCGCCAGCCCGCCCACGAGCGCCCAGGTCGATCCGTCCGCGAGCGCCGAGAACACTCCCGGAGCCGTCGTCGCCACCCCGAAGAGCATGAACGCGACCATCGCAGGCTTCTTGAACGCCTCGAAATCTCCCTCCCGGATCCCGGCGAGCGTCCGGCGAATCGTCCGCGTCGGTCCCTCTTGGATGTAGATGACGCCCCCCTCGATCCGACACTCGCCGCGACGCGTCTCGAAGGACTGGAGCTCGTACGACGCCATATGACGGCGGCCCATACACGTTGTACCCGGAGTACTGACATAAAACGCTCGGCGAGCCGGGAAACGGTTATATGTCAGTCCCCGGATATCCCGGTAGGTTCCGATGACCCACTCCTCTCGTTTCTGATCGGGCGTTCGCCTGCACGAGTCACGACAGCCCGCCGTAGCCTGTCGGCTCGTCCGCGTATCGTCCGATCGCTTCCGACCGCGTAGCCGCCGGCTCGTTCGCCGGCAATCGCATACTGCCGGTCGTGTGCCACGAACGCGACCGCCACAGCTACGGCGCCGGCCTCCGCCGCGTCGCGATCGGCCCGATCCTCGGCGGCTGGGTCGTCGGCGAGCGGGGACTGGTCGCACTCTTTCTCGCGATGGGGGTGCTGTGCCGACACGCTGACGATCGCCCTCGGGGTGCGCGAGCGGGGCGTGTAACCACACACTTACTATCGCCGCTCCATTTGGGGCGACCATGCATCCACGGGACCTCTCCTCGCACGCCACCTACGAGGCCGGACGAGGGGTAGAGGAGGTCGCCCGCGAACTGGGGGTCGACCCCGACTCGCTCGTGAAACGCGCCTCGAACGGGAATCCCCTCGGTCCCTCCCCGGCGGCCGTCGAAGCGATCCGCGAGCACGCCGAGCGAATCCACAGCTACCCGAAGGCCTCGCACGCGGACCTTACCGCCGACCTCGCCGCACGGTGGAAGCTCGATCCGAGTCAGGTCTGGCTCGCGAACGGTGGGGACGGCGCGCTCGATTACCTCTCGAGAGCCATGCTGGAGCCGGGCGATCGCGTGCTCGTCCCCGAACCGGGGTTCGCCTACTACGGCATGAGCGCCCGGTTCCACCACGGCGAGGTGGCGACGTACCCGGTCTCGACGGCAGAGAACTTCGAGCAGCGTGCGGAGAGGATTCTCGCGGACTACGGCGGCGAGCGGGTCGTCTACCTGACCAGCCCGCACAACCCGAGCGGGAGCGAGATTCCCCTCGCGGAGGTCGAGGACCTGGCAGAGCGCACCGACGAGGAGACGCTGGTCGTCGTCGACGAGGCCTACGGCGAGTTCGCGGAGAGCCCGAGCGCGGTGGAACTGGTCGAGGATCGGGACGACGTGGCCGTCCTGCGGACGTTCTCGAAGGCCTACGGGCTGGCGGGCCTCCGGCTGGGCTACGCGCTCGTCCCCGAGGCGTGGGCCGACGCCTACACCAGAGTCAACACGCCCTTCGCCGCGAGCGAGATCGCCTGCCGCGCGGGCCTGGCCGCCCTCGGCGACACGGAGCACGTCGAGCGCTCCGTCGAGACCGCCCGCGAGTCCCGAAAGCGCATGTACGAGCGATTGGACGCCCCCACGTGGGAGAGCGCGGGCAACTTCGTGCTCGCGGAGGTCGGCGACGCGAGCGAGGTCACAGAGCGCCTGCAAGAACGGGGCGTCATCGTTCGGGACTGTACGAGCTTCGGCCTGCCCGAGTGCGTTCGGATCACCTGCGGCACCGAAGCGGAGACCCGCCGGGTGATCACCGAGTGCAACGACCTCCTCCGGGAGGAACGATGAGGATCGCCGTCACCGGCACGCCCGGAACGGGAAAGACCAGCGCCACGAAGCGCCTCGAAGAGGAATACGACGTGCTCCACCTGAACGACGCGATCGAGCGCGAGGGACTCTATACGGGGCGCGACGAAGAGCGCGACAGCCTCGTGGTCGACCTCGAAGCGCTGCGGGAGTACGTCGGCGACCGCGAGGGGATCGTCGAGTCCCACCTCGCTCACCACCTGCCCGCCGATCGGGTGGTCGTCCTGCGGTGTGACCCCGAGAGCCTCGAAGCGCGCCTGCGCGAGCGCGGGGAAAGCGAGGCGAAAGCCGAGGAAAACGCAGAAAGCGAGGAACTCGACCTGATCCTCTCGGAGGCGGTGGCCGAACACGGACTGGAGAGCGTCTACGAGATCGACACCACGGATCGCTCGCCCGAGGAGGTCGCCCGCGAGATCGAGCGGGTGATGGCGGGCGACCGGGAGCCGAGCGCCGGGGAGGTGACGTTCTCGTGACGCTCGATCAGTTCCGCCCGCTCGCGGATCGCGCGCTCGAACCGTTCGTCGAGGGGGCCGACCGGCTGGGTATGACGCCAAACGGCGTGAGCGTGCTTGCGTTCGCCATCGCGGGCGTGGCCGCCGGCGCGTTCTACGTCGCCGGGGCGAATCCCGGCTGGTATGTCGTCGGCGCGCTGCTCGTCCTGTTGAACGGCGCGCTCGACCTGCTCGACGGGGCCCTCGCGCGCCGCCAGAACGTCGCCTCGACGGCGGGCGACCTGCTCGATCACGTGCTGGATCGGTACGCCGACATCCTGATCGTCGCCGGCTTAGCCGCCGGGATCGGCGAGTACGCTATCGGATTTCTCGCCGTCACGGGCGTGTTGATGACCTCGTATCTCGGCACGCAGGCCCAAGCGGTCGGCCTGGACCGGGTCTACGGCGGGATGCTGGGGCGGGCCGACCGGCTCGTTCTCGTCGGGATCGTCGCGGTAGTGACCGCTCTGTATTCGAGTCCGATCCTCGGGCTGACGCTTGTCGGCTGGCTGCTCGTGCTCTTTGCGGCCGTCGGGCACATCACCGCCCTCCAGCGCTTTTACCACGCAATGGGAGCCCTTGGGTAAGGGTGGCGCACCATTTATACACCCCGGCCTGCAAGGGCCGGTATGGTTCAGTGTGAGATGTGTGGCACCGAGACGTCCACACCCAAGACGGTCAAGATCGAGGGCGCTGAACTCGATGTCTGTGATTCCTGCGCCGATTTCGGTACCGAGGTCCGCACGCAAGAGTCCTCGGGAAGCTCTTCGAAGTACTCGACGACCTCCTCGTCGGGAACCGCCGAATCGGCCAGCTCCACTTCGGGCGGATCGAGCGGCGGTGGCGGATCGAGCCGGCGACGCCGGGACATGTTCGACGAGATGGACGAGGTCGCCACCGACTACGACCAGCGGATCCGCCAGGCCCGCGAGTCGGCCGGACTGAGCCAGGAGGACCTCGCGAAGGACTTAAACGAGAAGGCGAGCCTGATCCGCAAGCTCGAACGCGGCGACATGCTGCCCAGCGACTCGGTCCAGAAGAAGCTCGAACGCAAGCTAGAGATCTCGCTGTCGGAAGGCGGCGGGACCGAAGACGCCGAGTGGGAGGGAGGCTCCTCGACCGGCAGCTACACGCTGGGCGACGTGGTCACCCGCAAGGATTCCTGAGATGGACAGGGCGGACCGAGACGCGGTTCGCCGCGGCTACGACGTCCTCGCGGAGGCGTACGCCGCCGAACGAGGAGGCGATCCCGGAGACCGGTTTTCCGAACTGCTCGATCGGCTTCCCGACCAGCCACGCGTTCTAGACGCGGGCTGTGGAAACGGCAGGCCAGTGCTTGATGCCCTCGACACCACCGGGTCTGCCGTCGGTCTCGATCTCTCCGAAGAGCAGGTCCGTCGAGCCACGGAGAACGTACCGACGGCGCGGGTCGTTCAGGGCGATCTTTCGACACTCCCGTTTCGAGGCGATCGGTTCGACGGCGTGACGGCATACCACTCGCTGATCCACGTCCCGCTCGCCGAGCACGTGACGGCCATCGAGGAGTTCGCGCGCGTCCTGCGGCCGGGCGGCTGGGTCCTGCTCTCGGAGGGAAGCGAGGAGTGGACCGGGTCGAACCCCGATTGGCTCGACACCGGCGTCGAGATGCACTGGAGCATGGCCGGACCCGAAGCGACCCGCGGACAGCTTCGGGCCGTGGGGTTCGAAATCGTACGAGAGTGGTCCGTCGGTGACGACCTTGCGGACGACGACGATGCCAGCATGTCCTT
>JAWARX010000093.1:0-4472 GCA_038893155.1 Halalkalicoccus sp. | reverse complement strand
CGCAGAGAGCAGCGGGAACTGGCCCGACATAAAGAGTCCGAGAACGAACACCGCCCCGAGCATCGCGTAGCCCTCGGTCGCCACCAGCGCGACGTACATAACGGGGACCGCGAGGGCCACGAGCGCCAGTGAGAGACCGGCGTAGCCGACCCGTTCTGCGAGCACGGTGTAGATCAGCCGCCCGGGGACGTACGCGAGCAAGTATGCGGAGAGGGCGAGCGGCGCGAGCGCGGCCGGCAGCGAGGTGCCGGCGTAGTAGGGCAGCCACGTGAAGATCGCCCCCTCGATCCCGCCGACGAGCAGGAGCGCTCCCGCCATCCCGAGAACCGCGGGATCGCGGATCAGCTCCGTCGCCCCCGCGAGCGAGATCGGCCGTTCCTCGTCCATCCGGGCGGGAAGCGGCAGGCTCCGGATCGAGAGCGCGATGGGCAGAAAGCCGACGCCGAGCACGAGAAAGACGACTCGCCAGTCCGCCACCCGTATCACGAGCGCCGCGAGCGCCGGTCCCGAGACCGCCCCGAGCGCCCACGCAAGCGAGTGTAGCGTGAAGATCCGGCCCCGGCGTTCGGGGTAGAGGTGGCTCAACAGCGCGCGATCGAGCGCGCGAACGCCGCCGAGCGCGATTCCGTGAACGACCAGCGCGCCGAGAAACAGCGAGTAGACCGGCGCACCGCTCATCACGAGGAGGAAGGCTCCCGCTCCGAGGACGCCGGCCAGTATGGTCCGGTGGACGTCGATCCGACCGGCGGCGAGCCCGACGACGAGCACGGTCAGAAAGAAGCCGGCGGTGCCGGCGGGCGCGACGAGCCCCAGCAGGCCCGGCGACACCTCGAAGGTCGCCTCGAACTGCGGGAGGAGCGCGCCGCGGAGCTGGAGGCTCGCGGCGTCGAGCGCGACGAACAGGAAGATCGCCGCCGTCCAGCGGGTGCGCCGCTCCATACCGCGGGCACCCGTCCGATCCCTAAATACGTCCGCGTCGATGCCGATCTCTCCGGTAGTTCACTCCCGCTCGCCAGCCCCGAGCGCGCTCTCGCCGACCTTCTCGTGGCCCTCGATGACCTCCTGACCGTCCATGTAGGGGCGGAGCGCATCGGGGATCGTCACCGTTCCGTCCTCGTTCTGGTAGTACTCCAAGATCGCGACCATCACGCGCGGGACGGCCAGTCCGGATCCGTTGAGCGTATGTAGGTACTGGGCGGACTCGTGGTGCTCCGGCCGAAAGCGGATCCCCGCCCGCCGGGCCTGGAACGCCTCGAAGTTCGACACCGAGGAGACCTCGAGCCAGCGCCCGCCCTCCTCGGGGCCCTCGTCCATGTCGTCGCCGGGGGCCCACACCTCGATGTCGTACTTCTTCGCCTGCGTAAAGCCCATGTCACCGGTGCACATGTCGAGAACTCTATATGGTAGTTCGAGCCGTTTCAGCACCTCTTCTGCCTCTCCGAGCAGACCCTCGAGGCGGTCGTAGCTCTCCTCTGGCCGGACGAAGTTGACGAGTTCGACCTTGTTGAACTGGTGGACCCGGACGTACCCGCGGGTCTCGGTGCCGTGTTCGCCCGCCTCCCGCCGGAAGTTCGGCGAGTACGCCTGGTGTTTGAGCGGAAGGTCCTCGTCCAGCAGGATCTCCTCGCGGTACATGTTGGTGACGGGCACCTCGGCGGTGGGCAACAGCCACAGATCGTCGTCGTCGTAGGCGTCGTCCTGTCGAGCCCCCACCCGGTAGGCGTCTTCGGCGAACTTCGGGAGCTGTCCGGTCCCGCGCATCGAGGCGCTGTTGACCGGAATCGGCGGGAACACGTCGGTGTAGCCCTGCTCGCGGTGGACCGAGAGCATGAACTGGATCAGCGCGTGTTCGAGGCGCGCGCCGTCGCCCTTGACGAACTGGTAGCCCCCGCCGGTGACCTTCGCGCCGCGGGCGAAGTCGAGAACGTCCAGCTCTTCGCCCAGGTCGTAGTGGGGGACGATCTCCTCGGGGAGCTCCCGAAGATCGGAAAAGCCCCGTCGGTAGCGCTCGACGTTGTCGCCCTCGTCCTCGCCGACGGGCACCGACTCGTGGGGGATCTGGGGGAGTTCGAGCAGCGCGCGCTCGAACCGTCCCTCGAGGTCGTCGGCCCGCCCTTCGATCTCCTGTAGCTCGGATTTCAGCTCGCTCGACCGCTCGATGGCTTTCTGGGCGTCCTGTTCCTTTCCCGCCTGTTTGAGCTCGCCGATTTCCCGGCTCACCTCGTTTCGCTCGTGGCGGAGCCGGTCGCCCTCGGCTTTCAGCTCGCGCCACTCCTCGTCGACTGCGAGGATCTCCTCTATGTCGGCGTCGACGCCCTTTACGTCGAGCGCCCACCGCACGGTCTCGGGATCCTCGCGCAGAATCGTCCGGTCGAGCATTCTTGACTCGCCTTCTGCGCCCGGGGAAAAGAGCGTATCGGCATTCGCCGCCGGATGATCACTCCTATTAGCTCTCGACTCGCGATGGGGTGTATGGCAATCGGTGACTACTATCCCATCGACTCCTGTCCGGGCTACTACTACCTCGATACCGGCATGTACGACACCGAACGCTACGGCGCGGTCTACATCGTCGACGCCGACCGTCCGGCCCTGATCGACACCGGGATCGGCACCAACTACGAGTACGTCCTCGAAGCGATGGATTCGATCGGAATCGCTCCGGGCGATCTCGGCGTCATCGCGCCCACGCACGTCCACCTCGACCACGCCGGCGGCGCAGGCTATCTCGCCGCCGAGTGTGAGAACGCCGACGTGTACGTCCACGAGATCGGTGCGCGCCACCTCGTCGATCCCGAGCGCCTGATCGCGGGAACGAAAGCCGCAGTCGAGGACCAGTGGGAGTACTACGCCGAGCCGAAACCCGTCCCCGAGGGGCGGATCGTCGAGCTCTCGGACGGCGACACGATCGATCTGGGCGACCGCGCGCTGGAGGTGCATCACGCACCGGGTCACGCGCCCCATCAGGTGATCTATCACGACCCCGACGCCGGGGCGGTCGCCACCGGCGACGCCGCGGGGATCTGGGTGCCCCAGCTCGAAACCGTTCGACAGATCTCACCGTCCTCGAACTTCGATCTGGAAGCCTGCCTTTCGGACGTCGAGACGATCCGCGCGCTCGATCCCGAAACGCTCCTGTTCGGTCACTTCGGGCCCGCGCCCGCGAGCGACGAACTGCTCGACGCCTACAAGCAGGTGCTCACCGAGTGGGTCCACGCGGTCGAGGAGAAACGCGCGGAGCTCGGCGACGACGAGGCCGTGATCGAGCACTTCGCCGAGAGTACGGGAATGGACGAGATCTGGGGCGAGCGCAAGGCCCGCGCCGAAGAGCGCCTGAACGTCCGGGGTGTACTCGGGTATCTGGATTCCTGATCCCGGCAGGCACAGGCCGACGCCTTATGCGTTCGACCGGCGTCGTCTCCACGATGATCGGAAAACGGAGGTGGGCGATCCCCGAGGGGTACATCCCCGAAGAGAGCACCGGCCCCGAGCCGGAGATGACGAGTCACGGCACCGTCTGCGTGTTGAACGTAGGCGAGGAGGACGCCCGGATCGAGATCACGGTCTACTTCTCCGATCGCGATCCGGTCAGGCCCTACGAAAAAAGAGTGCCGGCCGAGCGGACCGCACACGTCCGGTTCAACGACCTCGAAGAGCCACGACCCATTCCCCGGGGCGAGGACTTCGCGACCGTGATCGAATCCGACGTCCCCGTCGTCTGTCAGCACACCCGACTGGACTCCCGACAGGCCGAAAACGCTCTGCTCTCGACGATGGCGTACGGCGAAGAGTAAACGTGCGTTTCGAGCCGGTCACCCGATCCCGATAAACTCCGTGGTTGATGTGTCGCGTTGCCGGCACGCTTTTCGTGCTGTGTCGAATACTCACGCGCCATGCACTGGCGCGAGGCCGAACGGGAGTACGCCGACGAGGTGATCGGAGAGTCGACGCTCCCGCGGCTGTTCGAGGAGGCCGTAGCGAGAAACGAGAGCCGGGTCGCCCAGCGGTACAAAGGCGGAATCTACGACCGCTCGCTCGCGGACGCGGTACTGACGCCGGCTCCCGGCGGGGAGTTCGCGACGCTGACCTACGAGGAGATGGGCGGGATCGTCCGACACCTCGCCGCGGGCTTCCGGGAGCTCGGCATCGAGGGCGGCGACCGGGTCGGGATCTTCGCGGACACCCGCATGGAGTGGGCGCAGGCGGACTTCGGCCTGCTCGCGGCGGGCGCGGTCGTCACGACGATCTACGCGGGCTCCTCGCCGAATCAGGTCGAGTATCTCCTCTCCGATCCGGAGGCCTCGGCGGTCGTCGTCGAGAACGAAGAGCGTCTAGAGCGCGTGTTACAGGTCGAAGACGCCCTCGACCTCTCCGCGATCGTCGTGATCGATCGGATCGAAGGCTACGACGACCGCGAGGACGTCCTGACGCTCGGGGACGTCTGCGAACGCGGCGCGGCCGCGTTCGCTCGG
>JAWARX010000092.1:0-8043 GCA_038893155.1 Halalkalicoccus sp. | reverse complement strand
CTCGCGCACGCGCGGGATGTGTACGACCTACCTCGCGAGCCGGGTCGCCACCGCGCTCGAAACGGCCGACGCGCGGGTCGACCGGCTCCTGTTGGTCCGCCTGAACCCCGCGATCGAACACAAGACCCGGGGCAACGCCGCCCTCGCCGTCCACACGGACTGCGATCCCGAGCGGGCCCTCGAAATCGCCGGCGAGCGAATCGAGGCGCTGAGCGAGACCGACGACCCGAACACCCAACCGGGATTGGTCGTCGCGCCCGGCGATCCCGACGCGATTCCGAATCAGGTCGCCGCGTTCGCCCGTCGGGCCGTCCGCGAGCGGCTCGCGCTCGAGGAGGCGATCGACACCGTCGAATCGGCGGGCTACTCCCATCGAGGATGGGCGGGCGGGCGCGGACGGATCGGCGCGCTCGCGGCCATCGGGGCGTTCGAAGCGTTCTCCGAGTGGACTCACGAACTGATCGCCTATCGCGAGCGCGCGCGGTGGGGAACCCCTCGAGACGTCGATTCGGACTCCGTGTTCGACGCCGCCGACGCCGAGTACCCGACGGTGTGGGACACGGTCGACCGGGAAACGGGCGAGACGGTCTGCGTCCCGAACACGCCGGGACCGGTCCTGTACGGGATCCGCGGCGACGATCCCGACGCGGTTCGGCGGGTCACAGACCGGATCGAGAGCGAACCGGTCGCACACAGCGTGCTCTTTACCACGAATCAGGGCACCGACGCCCACCTGCGAGACGGCGAGGTCGGCTCGGCCGAGGACGGCCGGGCCTACCGGCTCGACGGTACCGTTTCGAGCGCGCCCGAAACCCGACGGGGCGGGCACGTCTTCTTCGAGATCCGCGAGGGCGACGAGCGCCTGCGGTGTGCGGCGTTCGAGCCCACGAAGCGGTTTCGCGACCGGGTGCGCGCGCTCCGGGCGGGCGATCGGATCACCGCCTGCGGGGAGGTCTCGGCCGGAACGCTGAAACTGGAGAAGTTCGCAGTGAGGGAGCTGAATCGGACTGCGTACCGGAACCCCACCTGTCCCGACTGCGGGCGGTCGATGGAGAGCGCCGGCAAGAATCAGGGGTATCGGTGTCGGAAGTGTGAGACGAGCGCGGCCGAAAAGGAGACGATCGCGATCGAACGGGGGATCGAAATCGGGTGGCACGAAGTACCGCCCACCGCACGCCGCCATATCGCGAAACCGCTGGTGCGGGGCGGGTTCGACGGACCGGTTCATCCCGAGCGGTAGGCATCGGCCGCTCCTGTGACCGAGCGGCCTGCCTACGGGAAATCAACACCCTCGACGGGAATCTCACTTGACAACGTCTGCGCTCGCGCTCGGCGCACTCCGGTTCGAGCGCACCGATCTCTAAAGACTATATCGATCCCGGGCCGACGCTTCTCGTATGGACCGCTTCGCGCTCCTCGCGGCGCTCGTACTGGGCGCTCTCGGGGCAGTTCTTGCCCCGCTGTTCGGCCCCACCGCTCAACTCTCGCCCATTCTCGTCTTCCTGGTCTGTGTTCTCGGCGCGCTTGCCGGCCTGGGGATCGTTTCGTACGCCCTCTCGCTTGAGTGACGCTATCGGTCGACCCACGGCAGGGGTTCGCCTGTCGCCGCTGGGTCGTAGCGGTGACACGTGACACACCGTCCGTCGACCGCAACGTCTACGGGTCGCTCTCGCTCGCAGGCGCTCGGTACCGTCTCCGAGAGTCGTTCTCGTGCAGTTTCACGCTCGCCGCGGGCGAGCGCGAAGAGCGCCTCGGTTACCGCTCGATCGAGCCTGTCGTCCGGGAGATGCTCGGGGAGCGATAGCGTCGTCCGAAGCTCCTCGACCGACCGCTTGCCGTCCACGATCGCCGCCGGAAGTTCGCCCGTTTCGAGCGCGAACCGCATCGCCGCGACCGCCCGCCACCGCTCGTCGGACAGGTCGCTCTCCTCCGGCGCGATTAGCTCCGGGCACCGGGTGTGAAACCGACAGCCTTCGGGGGGATCGGCCGGATCCGGAACCGTGTCGGTCAGCGGCCGCACGAGGTCCCGGTCGGCCGGATCGAGGCTCGGAACCGACCCGAGCAGCACGCGAGTGTAGGGGTGGGCTGGCGAATCGAACACCGCCCCGGTCGACCCGCGCTCGACGATCTCGCCGAGATACAGCACCGCCACGCGGTCACAGAACCGTCTAACGGTATCGAGATCGTGACTGATGTAGAGTATCGAGACGCCGAACTCGCGGCGGACCGATTCGAGCAGCCCGAGCACGTCCGCGCGGACCCGGGCGTCGAGCGCGCTCGCGGGCTCGTCGGCGACGATCAGATCGGGGTTGGGCGCGAGCGCGCGGGCGATCGAGAGGCGCTGTTTCTCCCCACCGGAGAACTCGTGTGGATAGCGCTCCGCGTCGGCCGCCGACAGACCGATCCGTTCGAGCAGGTCCGCGACTATCGCCCGCCTGCGATTCCGGTCGTCCATCCCATGGATCACGAGCGGCTCGGCGACCGCTTCGCCGACGCTCATCCGGGGGTTGAACGCCTCGTTCGGGTCCTGTACGACGAGCTGAACTCGCCTCCGAAACGCCCGTAGCGACTCCCCCGAGAGTTCGCCGACCCGGTCGCCGTCGAACCGGACCGTCCCGCCGGTCGGCTCGACGAGACGGAGGATCGAGCGCGCGAGCGTCGTCTTCCCGCTGCCGGACTCCCCGACCAGCCCGAACGCCTCGCCACACTCGACGGTGAAGCTGACGCCATCGACGGCTCGCACCCGAGCGATCTCCCGGCGCAAGAATCCCTCGGTGATCGGGTAGTGCGTCTCGAGGTCCTCGACCGAAAGCAGGGGTTCGTCGCGCTCACTCATCGCTGCCTCCGAGACCTCTCTCGCGCGCGTTCTCGACGATCGGTGCCGGGTCGCCGTCCGGTCCGTAGTGGACACAGGAGACGCGGTGGCCGCGACGGTCGACTGGATAAAATTCGGGCTGTGCGGCTCCGCCACAGGACTCGACGGCGTGGGGACACTCGGCCCGGAATCGACAGCCGCCGGCCGGGATCTCGTTGCGGGCCGCGCGCGGCGCGCCGCTCGCACCGTCCCCGTAGCTTTCGAACAGCGCTTGCGTGTACGGATGGGCCGGACTGGCGAACACCTTGTCGACGGGGCCGCGTTCGACGATCGTCCCGCCGTACATCACCAGCACGCGGTCGGCCAGCGCGGCGACCACGCGCAGGTCGTGGGTGACCATCAACAGCGCCAACTCATCTTCGACCAGCCGATCGATCAGTTCGATCAGTCTCGCCTGAACGGTCACGTCGACGGCGGTCGTCGGCTCGTCGGCGATCAAAAGCTCCGGATCGCCCGCCAGCGCGATTGCGATCGCGACCCGCTGGCGCTGGCCGCCAGAGAACTCGTGGGGGTAGTCGTCGACCGCGGCGGCGGGCCGCGGAACGCCGACCCGCCCGAGGAGATCGATCGCGCGTTCGCGGGCGTTCGCGGCGGCCACGTTACGGTGTATCTCGATCGCTTCCGCGATCTGCTCGCCAACGGTGTAGACCGGGTCGAGAGCGCTCTGTGGGTTCTGAAAGACATGTGCGATGCGGTCGCCCCGGATCGCACGCAGGGCCGACTCGTCCGCCTCGAGCAGCGATCGCCCGTCGAACTCGACGGTCCCGCCGACGACCTCAGCCGGCGGCCGCGGAACCAGCCCGGTCAGGGACCGGCAGGTGACGCTCTTGCCGCTGCCGGATTCGCCGACCAGACTGACTACCTCGCCACGTTCGACGGTGAAGCTCACGCCGTCAACGGCGCGGACCACCCCCTCGCTCGTGTGAATGTGTGTTCGGAGCTCCTCGACCGAGAGCAGGTTCTCGCGGTCCGCATCGTCTCGTTCGGTTCGGTGTTCGGCGTTTTCGGTGTTCATTCGTGGCTCCGTCGTGGATCGAGGGCGTCCCTGAGGCCGTCGCCGAGCAGCTTGAACGACAGCGTCGTCAGTGCGAGTGCGAGCGCGGGCAGGGTCGACACCCACCAGATCCGGTAGGCGGGCACTTCCGCCCTGTTCTGAACGTACCCCGGGACCGCGGCGTTGATCGACTCGCTGATCGTCGAGCCCCACGAGTAGAACTCGAGCTGGTGAAAGCCCAGGAACGCGATCCCGGCCTCGACGAGGACGAGCGCCGCGAGCAGGTGAAAGACCGCGGGAACCAGCGTGTTCGTGACGTTCGGCAGGAGGTGTCGTTTCGCGAGATACGTCCGGGAGGCTCCGAGGCTCCGGGCGACCAGCACGTGGCCGTCCTCGCGGCGCTGGAGGACCTCGCTTCTGACCAGCCGGGCAATCCCACCCCAGCCGAGCAGACCGAACGTCACGAGCAAGAGCAGCAACGAGGGGTTCCAGTAGGCGTAGCCCAGGAAGTAGACGACGATCGCGGGAATCGAGAGCTGAACGTCGACGTACGCCATGAGCAGGTCGTCGACGACGCCCCCGCGGAGCCCGGCGAGTACGCCGACCCCCGTCGCGAGCGGGACGACGAACGCGACGGTAAAGACGACGACGTAGAGGGCGATGCGCGCGCCGACGACCAGCAGGGCACCTAACGGATGGCCCCGTTCGTTGGTTCCGAGCGGATACGAGAGCGAGCCGTGACACCGCCGGTCGAGCGCCGGACCGCTCGTCGACCCCGTACACTCCATCGGCGTCGCCCCGCTCGTGAACCCGACCGGGGGCTGAAACGCGTGTTCGAACCGAAGCGCGAGGTCGCCGACGAACGCCGGCCCGACCGCGCCGACGACCCCGAGCGCCACGAGGTAGCCGGCTGCGAGCAGGGATGCGGGCCTCGCGACGATGCGCCGAAGGATCCGGGCCGTCGCGTCCCGTCGCCGGAGCGCCGGCAGGACGCCGTAGGCCGCGACGACCACGAGCGCCTGTACGATCACCCAGTCGACCGGCTCCACCCGCCACGCGCCGACAGTGTAGACGCCCGCAGCGTAGCGGTCGTACAGCAACAGGGCGAGAACGAACAGCGTCCCGACGGCGAACGTGACCCGCTCGGCGGGCGATCGCCGCTTCGTCGCGTCGACCGCTTCCCAGTCGACTTCCTCGAACCTCGCTGTGTCGCTGTCCATCCCTACTTGCGTCGTCCGTGAGGTCGACCGTTCGATCGGCCGAACCCCTCTCGGATTCGGTATGTTTTTTGCATGGTTCTACATAACCTTCACGATATGACGTGCAAAACCCCGCCCCGACCGCCGGGCGGATCGCCGTGAGCCTGCTTCGGTCGATCGCGCTACGGATCGCGCTGGGGGCGCTTTCGGTCTGGGCGATCCTGACCGCGGTGTTCGCGATGTTCACGCTCAGCGAGGACTGGGTTCTCCGCGGACGGGAGGGGACCCTCAGATTCGCCGGCGCGAGCGAGTCGGAACTCGAACTCGCACGGGAGCAGTATCTCGCGGAGCGCGGACTCGACCGCCCGCTCGCCGAGCAGTACGCAGACTGGATGACGAGCGCGCTTACACTCGAATGGGGCGAGTCGTTTCTCACCGGCGAGGCGGCGTTCCCGCTGGTGATGGGCGCGGTCTCCCACCGCACTTTACGTCCTTCCCGCGCTCTGTCTCGCGCTCGCGCTCGGCGTCCTCGTCGGCCTGTATGCCGCGCTGAACCCCGAGAGCCGGATTGCGAACGGCGGACGTGGGACCACCTACCTCCTGTTTTCCCTCCCGAACTTCTGGCTCGGTGGGATGGCCCTCTCTGCGACGCGGGGCGTCGAGCCCGTGTTCGCGTACTCCCCGCTCGTCTTCGAGCACGCCCTTCCCATTGTGCTGACCGCGACGACGCTGCTCGGAGGCTACGCGAGCTACGCGCGGGCGTACTCGATGGAACACGCCGCCGCGGAGTTCGTCACCCTCGTGCGTGCGAAGGGAGCCGGCCCGCTTCGGATCGCGCGCCACGTCCTGCGCAACGCGGCGATCCCCCTGTTCTCGATGGCGTTCACCGAGGCGCTCGCGCTGCTCGTGCTCGCGGTGTTCGTCGTCGAGACGCTGTTCGGGATCGAGGGGTTCGGGCTGCTGTTGCTTGATGCGGTCTACGCGCGGGACCTGCCGGTGTTGCTCGGGGCGACACTGGTGGTCGTTGCCGTCGGGGTCGCTGGAAACGTGATCCAAGATCTCTCGTATCACCTCCTCGACCCGCGGGTCGACACCGGAACGCGCTAGGGACGGCCGCGCGGTGATTCCGCACTCAGAGATAGCCGGCGATCGTCCCGGCCAGATCCTGTGCGGTCAGCGCCGAGCCGACGAGGAGCACGAACACGGCCGCCAGGAAGGCGACCCGCTCGGCTCGCGAGGGATCGAAATACCGCGTGACGGCGGCGTACAGTGCGAGGGCCGTGATCGGGAGTCCGACCACGCCGTTGACCGCCGGCATGGTGATCGCGAGGGTGACCGGCGTAAAGCCGGTAAACGCGAGCAGCGGCAACGCGAGCACCACCGAGAGACAGATCAGCGCGTGGACGACCAGCCGGAACCGCCGGTCGCCGAAGACGGTTCGGTGGCCGTACGCCTGCGGGATCATGAAGCCCGCGCCGAACAGCGTACCGGTCGCGCTCGTGAAGGAGGCCGCGCCCGCGGCGATGATGAACACGTCGAGCGCCCACGGGCCGAGCGCGGCCGCGAGCGGTTCGCCCGGTGCGGTCAGGGTGATCTCGTCGCCCGAGAGCGTCATCGCCGCGACGGCGAGCACTCCGGCGCTCAGCGCGATCACCGCGACCAGCCCGAACGTGTAATCGCGCCGGTACTTCGAGACCACGTCCCAGTCTTTCGTCCCGGACATGCTGGTTTGAATGAAGAAGTTGGGGTAGTAGACGGTCGTCCCCAGCAGCGCGATGATCATTGTCAGGTAGCCCAGCTCGGAGACCAGCGAGGGGACGAAGCCGGTCGCGACGGCCCCCAGCGGCAGGTCGAGCCCGAGGACGATCACGAGATACGAGCCGAAGATCGCGAGCACGAGCGCGGCGACCACGCCCTCGATGCGGTCGTAGATGCGAAGTTCGACGAGCGCGATCCCCAGTGCGGCCACGAGGATCGTGGCGATGTACAGGTTCGAAAGCGGCGTGAGATAGACGACCGCCGCGCCCGCGAGCGCGTAGTTCGCCACGCTCCAGAACTGCATGACGAACGAGATCCCGAGCGCGAGCGGCCCCGCCGTGCGCTCGCCGATCCGATCCCTGATGTAACTCATCAGCGGGCGATCGGCCGCGGCGAGTCGGGCGGACATCTCGTGCATCGCGAGCCCCGCCCCGAGCGCCAGCGGCAACACCCACAGCCGGGCGAACCCGAAGCTGCCGCCGGCCTCCGAGAGGATGAACACCGACCCTGCCCCGAAGACGTTCGCCGCGAACAGCAGCCCGAGCCCGTACCGATGGACGAACCGTTTCGTCCCCACCACCGACCGCTCGACGTAGCTAGTCGTGCTCATCGAAGGTCCGGTCGGGTGCAGGGCTGTCCGGCGGATAAGACCTGAGCTTGCAGCGATACGACAGATAGCGGTTGGGCTTGCGCTGGCGGCCGTCAGCTCCACTCGGCTTTCAGCCCGCTTCCGGTCAGGGGGACGACCACGTCCTCGCCGTCGTCGAGGACGCCGCGTTCGCGGTACTCCCGGAGCGCCGCGGGGGCCACCGCGCAGGTCGGCTCGACGTAGAACCCGGCGCGGTGGAGTCGGGCGAGTTCCCGTTCCGTTTCCGTCTCCCCGATCGCGATCGCGTCGCCGTCCGTTTCGGCGATCGCCCCGCGGATCTCTTCCTCTCGAACGGGTTCGCGGATCCGGATCCCGTCCGCGACGTCGTTTTCACCCTCGCTCGCTCCGTGAAGCGCGTCGGCGATCGGGGCGTATCCCGTCGCCTGCGCACCCAACAGTCGCGGCACCGCGTCGATCCAGCCGGACGCCCGCAGCGCCCGAAAGCCGCGGTAGGCACCCAAAAAGAGGGTGCCGTGGCCGAGCGGCAGGACGACGGCGTCGGGTGCGTTCCAGTCGCGCTGGGCGGCGATCTCGAAGGCCACTGTCTGTGTGCCGGCGAAAAAGGCGG
>JAWARX010000091.1:0-8070 GCA_038893155.1 Halalkalicoccus sp. | reverse complement strand
ACTCAGATATGTTTGAAGATATTTGTGAAAGGTTTGAGGATTGGTCTGAAGATCAAGACGGTTCCTTTACCGATTTCGTTACAGGCTACCAGTCCGAATCAGAGGGGAGAAATTATATTGCAACATGGGATAGACATTATGAACCATTTGATATGAATTTGCTCCCCAACTGTGACTGGGTGCAATCATAGATACAGGTATTGAGTCAGTTCTCGACCAGACGCCACTCGTTCGCGCCGTCGCGCTCGATGACCTCGCGGCGCTCCATCTCGACGAGCACCTCGTTCAGCCGGTTGGGCTGGGCGATCTCCATCTCCATGCGCTCGATGTCGTGGAACTCGGAGAGGTAGTGACGAACGTCGTCGGGGCTGAACGCTTCCTCGTCGGCTTTCTCCATGACGCCCGAGATCAGGTCGGTCATATCCTCTATAAAATTCCACGGGTAGACGACCCACGTCCACCCCTCCAATCGTTCGCCGACGAAATCCGGCTCGAACTCGCTGGTCTGGAGCAGTTGGAGCGTCGCGGTGCGGAGCTCGCCGGCCTCCCGGTCGGTGACGTACTCGTGGGCGTGCCTGATCGACCCGCCCGTGTCGGCGATGTCGTCGATGATCAGGACGTCCTTTCCCTGCACCGAGCCTTCGGGCATCGGATACCTGATTCGGGGCTCGCCGCTTTTCTGGGCGGTCCCCACGTAGTGTTCCATCTTCAGGCTCGTCAGGTCGTCGAGCCCGAGGAAATCACAGATACAGCGCCCGGCGAACCAGCCGCCGCGGGCCAGCGCGACGATCACGTCGGGCTCGAACTCCGAGCGCTTGACCTCGGTGCTCACCGTCCGGCAGAGTCCGTAGATGTACTCCCAGTTGGTGATCGTGCAGTTGAACTCCTCGGGGAGATCGGACATGCTATGGCGAACGGACGACCGCACCCGATTTAAGTCGTCTGGCTTCCGACGAACGCCCGCGCCCGAGACCCTCCTGCCGATAGTTCTTTTAGTTGGCTCCGAGCAACAGCCGACATGGCACTGTACGCGATCGACGATCTGGACGACGCGTGGGCCGCAACCCACGAGTTCCTGACGCCGCTGTCGGTGAAACGCCTGCTCGTCCTCGCGGTGATCGTCTTTTTCGTCGGCGGGACGGGCTCGAACTTCGGTGGCGGTGGCGGCGGAACCCCCGACACCGAGCCCGCGACCGGCGCGGAGCCGAACGTGGAGGCGCTCTGGACGGTCCTCGCCGAGAACGCGCTCGTCATCGGGCTGCTCGGCGGGGCGGTTCTCGCCCTCCTGCTCGCGTTCATGCTCGTCGGCGCGCTCATGGAGTTCGTCTTCGTCCAGTCGCTTCGCACCGACGAGGTCCGCTTCTGGGGCTACTCGCGAGCCTACCTGGGCGAGGGGCTTCGCTTGCTCGGCTTTCGGATCGGCCTCTCGATCCTCGGCGTTCTGCCCGCGGCGGTCTTTCTGGGCTTCGGGGCGGCGGCGTTCGGGGCGGGGCCGCTTCCGGAGGTCGGCGGCGCGGTGCTGGTCGTTCTCGGGCTCCTCGCCGCCCTCGCGTTCCTCGCGATGGCGCTCGTCGATTCCTTTACGACCGCCTTCGTCGTCCCGGTCATGCTCGTCCGTGAGACGGGCGTCCTCGACGGCTGGCGGGCGTTCTGGCCGACCGTGGCGAGCCACTGGAAGCAGTATCTCGCCTACGCCGTCGCGGCGTTCGTCCTCAACCTCGCGCTCGGGATCGTCTTCGTGATCGCCCTCGCCATCGCTGCGCTCGCCGTCGGGATTCCGCTCGGGATCCTCGGCGTGAGCGTCGCGCTGCTCGCCGAGGCGATCCTCCTGCCCGTCGCGGTCGTCCTCGTGGCGCTGTTCGCGCTCACCCTGATCGTCACGGCGCTGCTCCTGCAGGTCCCGATCCAGACGTACCTGCGCTACTACGCGCTGTTGATCCTCGGGGACACGGACGCGGAGCTCGATCCGATCCCCGAGATTCGCCGAACGATCCGGGTGGACGAGGATCGAGAACCGGAACCCCAGCTCTACTGATCCCCGTCGTCGTCGCCCGCATCGCCCTCGGCACCCGCGCCGGCGGCTCCGTCCCCGGCGTCGACGACCACCGTCACCTCTTCGTCGGTACCCTCGATCGCGACCGTCTCCTCGACCTGACCGCTGCCGACCTCGGCCTCGTCCGCGTCGACCTCGATCGTGTGTTCGCCGTCGGCGACGGCGAAGACGGCCCGGCCCTCTTCGTCGACCGGCTGCTGTGCGCTGTCGTCGGCGATCTCGCCCTCCGCGTCCTCGACCGTAACGAACGCCCCGACGGCCGGTTCGCCTTCCTCGGTTTCGACGATCACCGTCAGCTCGTAGGCCTCCTCGGCGTCCTCGGCGGGGTCTTCCTCGTCGTCGGGACCGGTTTCGCCGTTCGAACCGTCGCCGTCGGCCGCCTCGTCGCCCGGTTCCTCGGCCTCCTCGGGCGGTTCGTCATCCGCACAGCCGGCGAACGCGGCCAGAGCGATCGAGCCTGTGGCGGCGACGAACCGTCGTCTGCTGGGTGTTCGATCGGACATCGTCGAACGAAGAGCCGCCGGACGGGTGAGGGTTTACCCGTCTAGCGCAAGCCGCGCGAGCCGTTCAGTAGCCGTCGTCTTCGTCCTCCTCGTCTTCGTCGAGCGGGTCCTCGGTTTCCGAGCCTTCCTCGTCGCCCTCGGCGGGGTCGTCTTCCTCGTCGCCGTTTTCCTCCTCGTCGGCGTCGCCACAGCCCGCGAGCGAGACGACGGCCGCGGCGCCGCCGAGCTGGATAAATCGTCGTCGGGTCGTCGATGAGTCGGGGTTCATCGTTCCCTTGTTCCGGCCGCGGCCGCATAAACGTAAACCCGGCACGTTCGGACGGGGTCGGAGGGTTGATCCGCCCCGCTCGCGCGAGTGTGGACATGGAGACGCGAACCGTTCCGGTCGCCGTCGTCGACGCCTTTACGGACGAACCGCTCGCCGGCAACGCCGCCGGGATCGTGCCCGACGCCGAGGGGCTGAACGACGACCAGCGCCAGGCGATCGCGCGCGAACTCGCCGTCAGCGAGACCGCCTTTCTTTCCGATTCGGCGCGCGCCGACCGCCGGATCCGGTACTTCACGCCCACCACGGAGGTCGACCTCTGTGGGCACGCGACGGTCGCCAGTTTCGCCCACCTGTTCGAGCACGGGGAGATCGAGGCGGGGACCTACAGCCTCGAAACGAACGTCGGCGTCCTCGACGTCGAGGTCCGTCCGAACGGAACGGTCCGGATGGAGCAGGACGAGCCACGGATCGAACGGGTCGATCTCGCGTACGAGACGGTGGCCGGTGCCCTCGGGATCGACCCCGCCTCGCTCGCGGACGTCGGCGCGGACCTCCCGCTCGCGGTCGCCTCGACCGGCTTTCCGGTGCTGGTCGTGCCCGTGAACTTCCTCGAACGCCTCGGAGACGCGGATCCGGACGACCGGGCGGTCACCGAGCTCTGCGAGGAGGTCGGCGCGATGGGCGTCTACGCCTTCACGTTCGATACGATCGCGTCCGAATCCACGCTTCACGGGCGGACGTTCGCGCCGCGTGCGGGTATCTCGGAGGACCCCGTCACCGGCACCGCGAGCGGGGCGACGGGGGCGTACCTCCGCGAGTTCGAGGCCTTCGGCGGCGAGTTCCCCGAGGAGATGGTTTTCGAGCAGGGCCATTTCGTCGAGCGGCCCGGCGAGGTCCGAGTGCAGGTCGGCGGAACGGTACGAGTGGGCGGGCGGGCGGTCGAGGCGCTCTCGGGGACGCTCTCGGTGCCAGAGCGGGACGGCGACGGGATCGTCGAGGCGTAAAACCGGCCGTTCACTCGGATTCGAGTGGTTTTATCCACGGGCGCTCGGTCCGGTCGCAACCTTCTTTACTCGCCTCGGTGTCGATCCGAACGTCAATGGCAGTACGCTGGCTCGCGGAGATCGGCGCGGACGACATCGAGACCGTCGGCGGGAAAGGCGCCTCGCTCGGCGAGCTGACCGGTGCGGGGCTACCCGTCCCGCCCGCCTTCATCGTCACCGCCGGGACCTACCGCGAGTTCATCGAGAACGCCGGAATCGACGGGGAGCTGCACGAAGCCGTCGACGTCGACGTCGAGGACTCGAAGGCCCTCGCTCGCGCTCAGAAACGCACCCAGGAGCTCATCCTCGAAACCCCATTCCCGGACGAGCTGCGCGAGGAGATTCTCGCGGCCTACGCGGAGTTCGAGGACGACCCCTTCGTCGCGGTTCGCTCCTCGGCGACCGCGGAAGACCTCCCGGACGCCTCCTTCGCCGGCCAGCAGGAGACGTTCCTGAACGTCACCGAGGAGGACCTCCTGGACCGGGTTCGGGAGTGTTGGGCCTCGCTGTTTACCCAGCGGGCGATCTACTACCGAAAACAGCAGGGATTCAGCAGCGAAGACGTCAACATCGCGGTCGTCGTCCAGCGGATGGTCGACGCCGAGAAGTCGGGCGTGATGTTCACGAGCCACCCCTCGACGGGCGATCCGCGGATCATCCTCGAGGCGGCGTGGGGGCTGGGCGAGGCGGTCGTCTCGGGGTCGGTTTCGCCGGACAACTACGTGGTCGATCGCGAAACAGGCGAGATCGAGGAGGAGACGATCGCGACGAAGAAACTCCAGTGCGTCCGCGACGAGGAAACCGGCCAGACGGTCGAAGAGGACGTGCCCGAAGCGAAACGCGACCAGCGGGTGCTTACGGACGAAGAGATCGCCGAACTGATCGAACTCGGCGAGCGCGTCGAAAACCACTACGGGACGCCACAGGACGTCGAGTGGGCCGTAGTGGACGGCGAGGTGTTCATGCTCCAGTCGCGTCCGATCACCACGATCAGCGACGACCCCGGTGAGGAGGTCGAATCCGGGCTGATGCAGGGGATCACCGACGGCAACGGCGGCACGGTGGAGTACGAGCGACGGACGAACGGGGACGAAAACGATGTCGAGGAGGGCGAAGAGATCGTCCACGGGCTGGGTTCCAGCCCCGGCAGGGCGAGCGGCGCGGCCCGGATCGTCACGAAACTCGACCAGCTCGACAAGGTAGAGGAGGGCGACATCATCGTCACCGAGATGACCACGCCCGACATGGTGCCCGCGATGAAGCGCGCCTCGGGGATCGTCACCGACGAGGGCGGGATGACCTCCCACGCCGCGATCGTATCGAGAGAGCTCGGCGTCCCCGCCGTGGTCGGCACCGGCAACGCCACGACGGTGATCGAGGACGGCCAGCAGATCACGATCGACGGCGAGCGCGGCAGCGTCGAGACCGGACGCGCCCTCGATGAGCCCGAACCCGAACCCGTCGAGGCCGTCCGGCCCGAAACGCCTGTCAAACCGATGACCGCGACCGAGGTGAAGGTCAACGTCTCGATCCCCGAGGCCGCAGAACGCGCCGCCGCGACCGGCGCGGACGGCGTCGGCTTGCTGCGGATCGAGCACATGATCCTCTCGCTGGGGCAAACTCCGAAAAAATTCGTCGCCGAGAACGGCGAGAAGGCCTACGTCGACGAGATCGTCGGCGGGATCCGGACGGTCGCAGACGAGTTCTACCCCCGGCCCGTGCGGGTGCGTACGCTCGACGCCCCGACCGACGAGTTCCGCCAGCTCGAAGGCGGCGAGGACGAACCCCGCGAACACAACCCGATGCTCGGCTACCGGGGGATCCGCCGCAGCCTCGATCGGCCGGACGTCTTCGAGTACGAACTCCGGGCGTTCCGCCGGCTCTACGAGATGGGCTACGACAACGTCGAGATCATGTTTCCGCTGGTGAACGACGCGAGCGACGTCCACGCCGCCCGCCGGCTTCTGGAGCGGGCCGGCATCGACACAGACCGCCGTTCGTGGGGCGTGATGATCGAGACGCCCGCGAGCGCGCTCTCGGTCGAGGGGATGGCAGAAGCCGGCATCGACTTCGCCTCCTTCGGCACGAACGACCTTACCCAGTACACCCTGGCTGTTGATCGCAACAACGAGAACGTCGCGGATCGGTTCGACGAGCTTCATCCCGCCGTCCTGGAGCTGATCGCGAGCACCATCGAGACTTGCCGGGAGTACGGCGTGAAAACGAGCATCTGCGGGCAGGCCGGCTCGAAACCGCGGATGGTTCAGCACCTCGTCAACACCGGCGTGAGTTCGATCAGCGCGAACATCGACGCGGTCCGGGACGTCCAGCACGAGGCAAAGCGCGTCGAGCAGAAACTGCTGCTCGATTCGATCCGCTGAACGGGGCGATTCGGGAAGAGTCAGTCTACTGGAACCGCAGCCCCTTCTCGAACTTCTCGGCGAGGCGCATCTGTTTGACGTAGCTCGCCACGGCCAGCAGCGTCGGGGCCCACAGCCCGACGAACAGGCCCTGTTCCTTGTTCCCCTTGACGTAAAAGAGGAACCACGAAAAGGCGACCGAGGCCGCCGCGCCGAGCGCGACCGGATCCGACATCGGGTCGAACCCCTCGACCGGGACCGCTGTCTCACTCTCCGATCCGTCCGTCTCCGTCTCGTCGTCGTCGAACAATGTCATTGCGTATTCCAGTACGGACGATACGTCAGTAGGGACGCTGCAGTATGTGGCAAGGACTACAGGACCCCACCGATCGAGCGCGGAGCGGAACCGATAAGCGCCTCGCTCGGACAGGGAGGGTATGCAGCGGGCAGGGGGCAGGACGCCACAGCCGTTCGATCGGGTGCTCTCCTCGATGTGTACCGAACCGCACCCGGCAGCTCGCAGGGCCGCGGAGCGCTTTCTCGCGACGAACCCCGGCGACCCCGCGAGCTATCCGGCGATCGCCGAGCTCGAACGGGAGGCGATCGACTGCCTCGGCGCGATCGCCGGGCTCGGCGATCCCCACGGCTACGTCGCGAGCGGCGGCACCGAGGCGAATATCCAGGCCGTTCGCGCGGCGCGAAACCTCGCTCGCGACTCGGGGACCGACGAGGTGAACGTCGTCGCCCCCGAGAGCGTACACTTCAGCGTCCGGAAGGCCGCCGGACTGCTCGACGTCGAACTCCGGCTCGTTCCCACGAGCGACCGAAGAGCGGATCTCGGGGCGGTCGAGGCCGCCGTCGACGGTGACACGGCGCTCGTGGTCGGCGTCGCCGGGACCACCGAGTACGGGCGAGTCGATCCGATTCCGGAGCTGGCGGCGATCGCCCGCTCCGTGGGAGCACGGTTCCACGTCGACGCGGCGTGGGGCGGCTTTTACCTGCCGTTTACCGACCACGCGTGGGACTTCGCGGACGCCCCGATCGACTCGATGACGATCGATCCGCACAAGCTCGGACGGGCGGCGATCCCCGCCGGGGGGTTTCTCGTCCGGGACCGGGCGATCCTCGAAGCGCTCGCCGTCGAGACGCCGTACCTCGAATCGGCGAATCAGGCGAGCCTGACTGGCACGCGAAGCGGCGCGGGCGTCGCGAGCACGGTCGCCGCCTGCGAGGCGCTGTGGCCCGAGGGGTATCGCGAGGGGTACGAGCGCGCCAGCGAGAACGCGGCGTGGCTGGCCGCCGAGCTCTCGAGCCGGGGTTTCGCGGTCGTCGATCCCGACCTCCCGATCGTCGCCGCCGGGATCCCCGAGGAGCTCTTTCGCGCGCTCCGGGAGGCGGGGTGGCGGATCTCCCGGACCGGTCGCGGGGAGCTGCGGGTGGTCTGTATGCCCCACGTCACCCGCGCGGTCCTCGAACGATTTCTCGCCGATATAGACAGGTATCGGTAAGACGCTGGCGTCCGAACGGTCCGGCATGTACGACATCATCGTCGGCGTGGACACCGAAATAGAGCGCGCGCGCACGCAGGCGGAGGCGGTTTCGGAGCTTCCGGGTCACGACGAGATCCACGCGATCCTCGTGCACGTCTTCGAGACCGACGCGGGCGAGATCGAGTCCGTCGATGCGGTCTCGGAGGCGAGCGAACTCCTCACGGAGGCCGGCATCGAGGTCACGACCGAGGGGATCAGCGGCGACCCGCCGGTGGCGCTTCTGGACGCCGCGGCGCGCTACGACGCCGACTGTCTCTGTGTCGCCGGCCGGAAACGCAGTCCCGCCGGCAAGG
>JAWARX010000090.1:0-7758 GCA_038893155.1 Halalkalicoccus sp. | reverse complement strand
GGGCGGGACTGGAGTACCAAAAGAGCGTCACCGAGAAGTACGGCGGCTACTCGAAGGCGGTGTTCGTCGTCGAGGCCGAGCCGGGCGAGATCCCCGTCTCGACGGGGCGGGCCGGCGACACGCGCGTCGAGATGGAACGCGAGCGTACCGACGGCATCGAGTTCGAGCCGCTCGCGAAACGGCGCGATCGCGTCCTCGTGGGGATCGACCCCGGCACGACCACCGCGGTCGCGATCGTCGGCATCGGCGGCGAGGTGCTCGACGTCCTGAGCACGAGAACCGCAGACACCGCCGCGGTCATCGAGTGGATCGTCGAGCGCGGTCGGCCGTTTCTCGTCGCGGCGGACGTCAGGCCGATGCCCAACACGGTCGAGAAGATCCGCCGGAGCTTCGACGCCGCCGGCTGGGTGCCCGGGACCGACCTACCGATCGACGAGAAACAACACCGCACCCGCGAGGTGGGCTACGACAACGACCACGAGCGCGACGCGATCGCCGCGGCGCTTTTCGCCCACGACGATCATGCGAGCCAGTTCGAGCGGGTCGCCCGGAAAACGCCCGCAAGAATCGACACCGGCGAGGTGATCGCTCGCGTGGCCGGCGGCGAGAGCGTCGAGAGCGTCCTCGACTCCTACCGGGGGGACGAACGCGAAAACGAGCAGAGCGACGAACCCAGCCAGACCGAGCGCAGCCCCGAACAGAAACGGATCGCGGAGCTCGAAAAGCGGGTCGAGCGCCTCGACGAGCACGCGGAGGACCTCCGTGAGACCGTCGAGGAGCGCGACGAGCGGATCGCGGAGCTGGAGGACGAACTCGGTGAACGCCGGCGCGAGGAACGAGAGCGGGTCCGGCGGGACCGGGAGATCACGCGGCTGAACCGAGAGACCGAGCGACTCGAACGCGAGCGCGACGAGGCCCGCGAGGAGCGCGAGGCCCTCGCCGGGAAGCTCGACCGGCTGAAGGAGCTCTGGAAGCTGGATCACTCGAACGTCGCGGACGTCGAGGGCGAGAAGCGCGATCTGGTGTCGGTCAAGCCGATCGAGAAGTTCACCCTCGACGCGATCGAGGCCGCAGCGGAGGCCTACGGGCTCGCCGAGGGAGACGTAGTCTTGCTCCGGGACGCGAGCGGCGCGGGACCGAGAACCGCCGAACGGCTCGCCGCGGTCTCACCCAGGATCGTCCTCAAGAACGGCGGGCTTTCGGATAGCGCAGACGAGATCCTCTTCGAGGAGGGGATCCCGGTCGGGCCGATCGATGACGTGACGATCCAGGAGGTCGACGAACTGGCGGTCGCCCGCGAGAGCGAGATCGAGGCTGCGATCGCCGACTGGCACGACCGCGCAAAAGAGCGCCAGCGCGAGCAGAACGCCTCGATGGTCGATCAGCTCATCAGCGAGCACCGCGCCGGCGACAATCAGGTCTGAGCCGGCGAGTACAGGGGTTAGAACGTCCCACCCATCCCGAACGCAGCGAGCATCCCCGAGACGAGGGATTTGACGGCGAGACCGACGCCGAGCAACACGAGCGCGAGTCCGCCGGCGATCAGCAGGTTTTCGACGGCGACGAGCGCGAGGCCGGCCAGAACCAACAGGAGTCCGAAGACGCCGACGAGACCGAGACGATCGAGCATGTCCGAACCTGGGCTGCGAGCGTCATAAACCCCGTGACACTGCCCTCCGGCGGATTTAACACGCGTCCTGTCGAACTCGGGGCATGGGCGACGGAGAGGAAACGAGCCGAAGCGACCTTCGAATGCCCGGGGAAGGGGAGGTGTTCGCCACCGTCACCGAGATGCTCGGTGCTAACCGGATCGAGGTCCGGTGTGCCGATGGCGTAGAGCGCACCGCGCGCATCCCCGGACGGATGCGAAAGCGCGTCTGGATCCGCGAGGATGACGTCGTCCTGGTCGAACCGTGGGACTGGCAGGACGAGAAGGCGGACGTGACCTGGCGCTACGAGAAAAGCGAGGCCGAACGGCTCCGACGCGAAGACCGCATCCAGTAGCACGCCACGTATGGAGACCTACCGCGGGGCGCTCGTGGAGTTTCACGACGAACTCGCCGGCCACGACGTGACGTGGGCGCTCACCGGGAGCCTGAACCTCGCACTGCGCGGTCTCGACGTCGATCCGGACGACGTCGACGTGATGACCGACGCCGAGGGCGCTTCGACCGTCGGATCGGTCCTCGAAGAGCGCGTCGTGCGACCGGTGGCCCGATCGCGCTCGCGCGAAAAGCGCATCGAATCACAGTTCGGTGCGCTCGAACTCGGCGGCGTCGAGGTCGAGGTCATGGGCGACGTGCGCCATCTCGTCGACGGCGAGTGGACCGCGCCGATCGACGTCGCGGCTCACCGGGAGTTCCTCGACGTCGAGGCGCGGGCGATCCCGGCGATGAGCCTCGAACACGAACTGACTGGCTATCGGGAGCTCGGCCGCGAGGGACGGGTCGCACGGATCGAACGGTTCCTGGAACGGATCAGCTGACGAACAGCCGCCGGTCGGCTCGCTCGTGGCGGGTTCCCTGCACGTCGATCAGCGGCGCACACGACCGGAGCTGATCGAGTTCGCGGCCGGCGGCCTCGCGTTCCGCGGCCTCGATGGCCGGGAACAGCCCGTGGAGGATCGACTGGATCTCGGTGTGACCCAGCCGGAGGAGCCGCTGGGCCGCACCCAGCAACCCGGTGACAAAGGCGTAGCCGTAGACGAGCCGGGCCTCCCGCTCGGAGAGCCCCTTCTCGGCGGTCACGACCCCGACCGCGGTCGGGTGGTGACCCCTGACCGCATCGCCGATCGCTTCGGCGTAGCGGTCCGCGAACTCGATCTCGCCCGACACCACGTCGAGCAGCCGTTTCCCCGAGGTGAGCGAACTCTCGCGGAACTCCCTGGGGAGGATCGTCGCGTGCAGTCGGTCGTCGACCCGAGCGAGTCCGGGGAGATCCTCCTCGCGAGCGGCGCGGTGGGCCGCCGAAACGGCCACCATGTCGCAGGGGCCGACCTGCCCGCGGAGGTAGTCCGCCAGCAGCGCCCGGAGCTCCTCGCCGTCCTCGACCCGGCCCTCCTCGACGAACGTTTCGAGGCCGTACGAGAGGGTGTAGGAACCGACCGGGAGGAACGAATCGGCGAGCCGCAGCGCCGAGAGCAGACCACGATCGTCGGTCATCCCTGCTCACCGTGGGCGTGGTCGTGTGAGCCTCCGTGGTCCGAACCGGTCCCGTGTGCGTGCCCGTGATCGCCATGGCCGCCCTCGGCGTCGAAGGACTCCGGATCGACCCGTTCGACTCCGATCGTCGCGCCATCGGGCAGTTTCTCGCGGAGGGTTCGTTCCATCAGCCGGCGCTCGCCGACAACCGGGAGCAGCAGCTCCTCGCCGCGGATCGCGAGCTCCCAGTGTTGGTTGCCCATGTGGTGGCCGAGTTCGAGGGCCGCTTTCCAGCCCATCTCTGGTGTGGAGACGACCAACGCCTCGCGGCGCTCGAACTCGACGACGACCATCCGGTCGTCGGTTTCGACGAGCACGTCCCCCGGCGAGAGCTCGCGATCCCCGAGCACCACTCCGAGCTCGGTGCCGTCGGCGAGCTCCGTCTTGAACCGCGAGCGGCTGCGCTCGCGCTCGCTCACCGTGACGGTCTCGAACGTTCCGCGATCCTCGTGAGCCTCGCGTTCGTCGGCCATCTCCCCGACGTTCCCGAGGACCTCGCGGGCGACGATCACGGTCGCACCTCCGGGATCGACGATCCCAGGTTCGCCTGGCGGACGACGGCCCACGCCCCCCGGAGCGTCTCCGTTACGGTGGCGCGGCGATCGGCCAGCGCGCGGACGAGCACGCCCCGGTCGTCGGGGAGCGTCGTCACGCCGGCGTGGGCCTCGCCGTCGAGACGGTCGTGGATCGCGTCGGCCACGTCGACAGCGTCGATCCCCACGGCGTACAGCGATCCGACGACCGCGAACTCGCCGAGGATCCCGGGCGATTCGGGCGAGCGTTCCTCGGGCGCGAGATCGAGGCTGTCTCGAACGAGTGGGGTTCCGTCTGGCGCGTCGACCCGGAACCGGGAGCGATACCGGTCGTAGTCGAACCGTTCGCCGCGAGCCAGCCGGCCGGGGACGACGACGTCCGAGAACAGCAGGGTTCCGCCCTCGTAGAGCGTCACGTCTACCGTCTGGAGACAGCGCGCACCCCCGTGGAGGAGCAGCGGCTCGGGCAGGTACTCGAGGTACGCGCCCCTCTCGACTTCGAGGTCGACCGACAGGGCCGCGTAGTTTCGCTCCATCGACTGGACCTTGGTCGCGCTCTGGCCGGTGACGTGGGCGTTCGCGCCGCGTTCGGCGCGGATTCGGGCCCGGTGGCGATCGCCCTGTGCGACCCCGCCGGTCGGCGTCTGGACGCAGAACGTGACCAGCCCCGGTTCGGGGTCGTGATACAGCCCGCGGGTGAGGTGGAACGGGACCGCGACGTACTCGCGGGTCGCGCGGGTCACCCCTGCGGAATCGGGCGCGAGGGTGAGCTCGAGGACGCCGTCCTTGCCGGGCGAGCCGGCGGGCGTCGGGAGCTCCTCGGCGGCATAGCCCTCGAAAGAGGGGGGACCCGACTCGCTCGCCATCAGAACAGCACCCGACGTTCTACGTCGTCGGCAACCTCGTCGATCCCGTCGCCCGTCTTGCAGTTCGTAAACAGCGTCGGGCCCTCGCGCACCGCGGCGGCGTCCGTCCGCATCACGTCGAGATCCGCGCCGACGTGCTCGGCGAGGTCGGTCTTGTTGATCACGAGCAGGTCGGCCTCGACGACGCCCGGCCCGCGCTTTCTGGGGATGTCGTCGCCCTCGGCGGTCGAGATGACGAACGCGAAGTAGTCGGCGAGTTCAGGGTTGAACGTCGCCGCGAGGTTGTCCCCGCCGCTCTCTAAGATGACGAGGTCGAGGTCGGGGTAGTCCTCGAGGAAGGCGTCGATCGCCGCGAGGTTCATCGAGGGGTCCTCCCGGATCCCGGTGTGGGGACAGGCGCCGGTCTCGACGCCGACGACGAGGTCCTCCGGGAGCTGGCCCGCAAAGGCTCGCTTGAACTGGTCTGCGTCCTCCTGGGTGAGGATGTCGTTTGCGATCACGCCGATCTCCAGGCCCGACTCCCGGAGCCGGGGGACGAGCCGCTTGATCAGCGCGGTCTTGCCGGAGCCGACGGGACCGCCGATTCCCACGGTGGGCACGTCCCGGTGGGTTGGCTGGCCGCTCATTCGACCGTCGCCTCCTCGCTCTCGTCGAGTCGAATGGGGTCGTGGACGGTCACGAGCTTCGTCCCGTCGGGGAAGACGGGCTCGACCTGCACCATGTCGACCATCTCGGGAATCCCCTCCATCACGTCCTCGCGGGCGAGAAGCTGGGTGGCCTCCGAGCGCAGCTCGGCGACGCTCTTTCCCTCGCGGGCCCCTTCACAGACCCAGTCGGCGATGTAGGCGACGGACTCGGGGTGGTTCAGCGGGACGCCGCGCTCTTTGCGACGGCAGGCCATCTGCGCGACGGTGAACAGCTGTGCGCGTTCTTCTTCTTTCGGTGTTAGGTTCATGTGATCGGTGAGTTTCGTCGGTGGGTCGATAGGAGGTTCAAAGCAGGTATCGCTGGGTCAGCGGCAGTTCCTCGGCGGGCTCGGAGGTGACCGGCTCGCCGTCGATGAACACCTCGAACGTCTCCGAATCGACTTCGAGGTCATCGGGGCAGTACGTGTTGTGGAGCATGTCCTCCTTCGAGAGCGGGCGGGTGTCCTCGACGGGAACGACCTCCGAGCGGAGGTCGTAGGCCTCGCCGACGCCAGCCTCGGCGGCCGCACCGCTCACGAACGTCACGCTCGTGGCGTGGCGGGCGCTTCCCGCCGCGCCGAACCACGGGCGCTGGCGTTTGGGCTCGCAGGTCATCAGCGAGCCGTTGGCTTCGCCCATGTTCGCGGAGGCCGGATACCCACCTTTGAGCACCCACTCGGGTTTGATCCCGAAGAAGGCGGGCTTCCAGAGGACGACGTCCGCGAGCTTGCCGGGTTCGAGCGACCCCACGTGAGAAGCGATTCCCGCCGTGATCGCGGGGTTGATCGTGTACTTGGCGACGTACCGGAGGATTCGAGCGTTGTCGTTGTCCGTCCCCTCGTCCGCCGGCAGCGGCCCGCGCTGGCGCTTCATCTTATCTGCGGTCTGCCACGTCCGGTTGATCAGCTCGGCCTGCCGGCCCATCGCCATCGAGTCGGTCGCCATCATGCTGATCGCGCCACGGTCGTGCAGAACGTCCTCGGCGCCGAGCGTCTCGGCGCGGATGCGCGACTCGGCGAAGGCGACGTCCTCGGGGACGTCGGGGTTGAGGTGGTGACAGACCATCACCATGTCGAGGTGCTCGTCGAACGTGTTGGTCGTAAAGGGCATCGAGGGGTTCGTCGAGGAGGGCAGCATATGGGGGTGGGCCACGAGTTCGAGCACGTCCGGGGCGTGGCCCCCGCCCGCACCCTCGATGTGGAACGTGTGGATCGTCCGCCCGTCGATCGCGTCGAACGTCTCCCCGACGAAGCCCGACTCGTTGAGCGTATCGGTGTGCAGACAGACCTGGACGTCGGTCTCTCCGGCGACCTCCAGGCAGGTGTCGATCGCGGCGGGGGTCGCCCCCCAGTCCTCGTGGACCTTCAGCCCGCAGGCACCGGCTTCTACCTGCTCTTTCAGGGGATCGAGGCGACTCGCGCTGCCCTTGCCGTAGACGCCGACGTTGACGGGCCACTCGTCTGCGGCCCGCAGCAGCAGCTCGATGTTTCGGGGGCCGGGCGTGGCGGTCGTCGCCCCGCCGCCGAACCCGCCGCCCATCATCGTCGTGATCCCGCTTGCGATCGCGTGATCCGCCAGCTGGGGCGTGTTGAAGTGGACGTGGATGTCGAGCGCACCGGGAGTGGCGATCAGTCCCTCACCGGGAATCGCGTCGGTTCCCGGCCCGACGATCAGCCCCTCGCTCACCCCGTCCATCGTCTCGGGGTTGCCCGCCGAGCCGAAGCCGGCGATCCGGCCCTCTCTGATCCCAAGATCGCCCTTCTCGATCCCCAGGACGGGGTCGATGACCGCGACGTTGGTGAGCACCCAGTCGAGCGCTCCCTCGGCGTTCGTCACGCCGGAGGTCATCCCCATCCCGTCGCGAAGCGTCTTCCCGCCGCCGAAGACGCTCTCGTCGCCGTTCGTCGTGTGATCCGTTTCGACTTCGGCGACCAACGTCGTGTCCGCCAGCCGGAGCCGGTCGCCCTCCGTGGGCCCGTACAGCCGGGCGTAGCGCTCGCGGTCGACCTCGCCCATCAGTCGGCCCCGCCGAAGTTGCCCTCGTGGGCGCGTTCGAGCGCCTCTTTTTTTCGATCGTCGAGATCCCCGGAGACCAGCCCACTCATGCCGTACACCCGTCTTTCGCCACCGATCGTCACGAGCGGGACCTCCTGACGGTCGCCCGGCTCGAACCGGATCGCGGTGCCGGCGGGGACGTCCAGACGCGTTCCGTAACTCGCCTCCCGGTCGAACACCAGAGCCGGGTTGACCTCGAAGAAGTGGAAATGCGATCCGACCTGCACCGGCCGATCGCCCGTGTTCTCGACGGCGACGGTCGCCGTCTCCCGGCCTTCGTTGATCGTCACGGTTCCATCGGCCGGCAGCACCTCTCCCGGCTTCATGTCTCCCTCCGCGATCGTCCGGTCATGGAGCCCTCTTTCGGGAGATCCGGTATAGCAATTGCCGTCGGAGAAATATTTGTCCAGCTAATCAC
>JAWARX010000089.1:0-6199 GCA_038893155.1 Halalkalicoccus sp. | reverse complement strand
CTCGTCGAGAGCGACGACGACGAACGGAAGGCGATCGCAAAGCGCGAAGAGGAGCTGATCAGAGCGGGCGTCCTCGTCCCGCAGCCGATCGGCCCCGATGCGGACGACCAGGAAGAAGCGGCGGACGAAGACGACGAGCGCGAAGACGAAGAGAACGACGAGGAGGCGGACACCGAAGATGGAGAGGACGAAGACGAGGAGAAGGGAGACGAAGAAAGCGACGATGAGGACGACGGGAGTGAGGACGAAGACGAGGAAGACGACGGGGATGAAGAAGACGAGGAAGACGAAGAAAGCGAGGACGAAGACGAAGATGACGACGGAGGTGAGGGCGACGAAAGCGAAGACGACGATGAGAACGAGGAAAACGATGAGGAAGACGACGAAAAGGGCGACGATGAGGACGACGTGAAATCGCGCAAGAAACGAAAGCACGCAAAGAGCGGGAAGAAGGAACTTCCCGACGCGGCGAGCGACCGCGCCCGCGAGGCCCGAAAGAAGGCTCGCGACGAGTAGATCGCCCTCGCCACCGAACTCCACTGGCGCGAACGTGGGGTTGAAAGCCGTCGGGCGGGTACGGGCGGACGATGCGGACGCTCTACGCACTCACGGGTGTGGCCGTCGCGGGGGTACTCGCCCTGACCGTGGCGATCCCCGAGGTCGGCGCGCCGACCCCGCTTCTGGCACTCTACAACCTCTGGCTGCTCGCGACGGTCGCCCTCGTCGTCGCGACGGCCGTCGTCCTCTTTTCCGACTTCGTCTCGCTGATCACGAGCGAACACAAGAGGTAACTATAGGACGGTCGACATCGTCCATCGTGGTGAGTGATACCACATGTCCGAAGGAGACGCAAAGACCGCGCGCGCCGAGTGGGGAACGCGCTTTGGCTTCCTGATGGCGATGATCGGGGCGATGGTCGGCGTCGGGAACATCTGGCGCTTTCCGTACGTCGCCGGTCAGAACGGCGGCGGGGCGTTCATCCTCGCGTTTCTGGTCCTGCTGTTCGTGCTCGCGGTGCCCGGTCTCATGGCCGAGGTCGCGCTCGGGCGCTACACGGGCAAGGGCGTCATCGGGGCGTTCCGGGACGTGACCGGGTCCGGCGGGCTGGTCGGGCTGGGCGTGGTCGTCCTGCTAGTGAACATCGCGTTGATGTCGTACTACGCGCCGCTGATCGGCTGGACGCTCTACTATGCGATCCACTCGCTTCTGGGGACCTTCACCGGCGCGGAGTTCGCGGCCGGGGAGTTTCTCGACGGCTTCCTCGCGAACCCGCTGTTGACGATGGCGATGCACACGGTCGTGATGGCCGCGATCGCGGGGGTGCTGTTGCTCGGTATTCGCCGGGGCGTCGAGCGCGTCGTCGTCGTCGCGGTGCCCGCGCTCGTGATATCGCTCGCGGTGATCGCGATCCGCGGGCTGACCCTCGACGGCGCAGCGGAAGGGATCGCGTTCACCTTCGGGATCCAGTGGGAGTTCCTCTTCATGAGCTCGACGTGGATCGAGGCGCTCGGACAGGCGCTGTTCTCGACCGGGCTCGGCTGGGGGATCGCGCTCACGGTGGGCAGCTACCTCCGGGAGTACGACGACGTTCCGCTGGGGGGAGGGGTGTTCACCGCGATCGGCGAGTCCTCGATCGGGGTCCTCGCCGCGCTCGCGATCTTCCCGATCGTCTTCGCGTTCGGGGTCGATCCCGCCGCGGGTGCGGGCCTGACGTTCGTCTCGCTGGTGCAGATCTTCCCCGAGCTCGTCGGCGGGACGTTCTGGGCGATCCTCTTTTTCGTCGGCTTCTTCCTCGCGGCGTTTACGTCCGGGCTCGTCATCACGGAGGTCGGCGTCACGACCGTCGCAGAGGAGACGCGCCTCACCCGGAGCCAGACAGTCCTCGCGGTCTGCGGGCTGATCTGGGTGCTCGGTATCCCGAGCGCGCTGTCGGCGGAGTTCCTCGATTTCGCCGACTTCGTCTTCGGGAGCTGGGGGCTGCCGCTCGCGACGCTCGCGATCCTCGGCGTCATCGGCTGGAAGCTCGGCCCCGAGCGCCTGCGCGTGCTCTCGGTCAACAACAACGCCGGGATCTACGTCGGGCGCTGGTGGAACCCCGTCGTGAAGTTCGTCATCCCCGCGGTGATGCTTTTCATCATGGGCTTTTTCGCCGTCGAGGAGTTCGGGGAGCCCGAGATGGTCTGGGGGATGGTGGTGCTCGTGACGTTCCCGGCCGTCGGGTACGCGCTGATGCACTACCTCGAGGGGCGCGAGCGACCGCCGAAAAGCGCCGAAATCGCCGGGGGTGACGACTGATGGTCGATCCCGTTCCGCTGCAGCTCGCCCCCGAGGTCTGGGCGACGCTCGCGTTCGTGCTCGTCGCGTTCTGGGGCGTCGCGGGCTGGGCGCTCGTGCGCACGCTGCGACAGGAAGACCGCAAGGTCGAGCTGCTCGAATCCCAAGAGCGGATCGACAGCTACTCGCCGCGCGCGCTTTCGGATCTGCGCGAGTTCGTCGAGAACAACCCCGACGATCCCTACGCCGAGGACGCCCGCCGGCGCTACAACGCGTGCGTCGAGACGCTCCGGACCACCGAGGGACGGTTTTACGACTGGAGCGACGAGGAGGTCGCGAGCCTCGAGAAGCTGTAGCGGGAGACGACGAAAGGGTCAACGCCCGGCGACCCGCTCGAAGAGCGGCATCTCGAGGATCGTAAACAGCGTGTACAGCTCCTTCGTGTAGTCCGCGCCGGCCATGTGGGAGTCGTAGCAGTCGTAGGCCGCCTGCCGGTCGAGAAACGGGAGAGCGTCGAGGAGCGCGTCGTTCTCCTCGAGGACCGCCCGGCCGAAGTCCCGTTCGCGCAGGACCGCCCCCCGATCGCGCCACGGACCCCGCGAGTAGTAGGTGCGGGGGAGACGCTCGTCGCTGACGTGTTTGCGCCAGAACAGCGAACCGTACTTTCGCGCGTGATCGAGCGGGAACCGGCTGGTCGCTCTGACGCCGGTCTCCGAGTGGGGGATCCGCGCGAGCTCCGGCGAGAGCGCGCGCAACGCGGCGTTGATCACGTCGCGCCGGAGGTGATAGCGAACCGGCATCGAACGGGCGAGGTCGATGAAACGGTTGTCGAGAAACGGGGTCCAGTGGGGGACCATCTGGCTCAGCCCGAAGTAGTGATAGTCGCTGTCGTTCGACAGCGGGTAGTACGAGCCAAAGAGCGCCAGATCGTACAACGAGGCGTACTCGACGCCGTGAAACGCCACGGAGCCGTCTCGTTCCTGGAGATTTCGCCGGAGGATCGACTCGATCTCCGGGGGCGTCTCGACGAACGGGGGCAGCGAGCCGTCGAGCGCCGCGAGGTACTCCTCGACGGAATCGACGTGTCGCTCGATCGGTGCCGTAACCGAGCCGACCGGACCGAGATCGAGGTCGAAGGCGGGCACCAGTCCACCCTTGAAAAACGAGTCGCCGTACAGCCCGGTGACCAGCACGTCACACTCCTCGCGGATGGTGTGATCGAAGCCGTTTACGTGGGCCTGATCGAACCGGCCGTTGAAGTTCATTCGCGCGGGGACGTGATCGAGCATCCGCTCGATGTGGTCGTCGGGCCGTCTGAGCAGACGAAAGAGGGCATTCTCGTGGAACGCGACGCGTTCGGCGGTGCGGGCCTCGCGGCTCATCCAGTCGGCTAGGTGGTAGGCGACCGGAACGTCGCCGGCGGCGAGCAACAGCCGCGAATCGCTGCCGCCCGAGAGGAGGATCCCGTAATCCCGGTCGTCGTGGGCCCGTTCGTCGAACACTTCCTGGAGGAGTTCGACGAACCGGTCGACGAAATACGAGAACGAACGGTCGACGGGTTCGTAGTCGAGCTGCCAGTAGCGCTCGACGTCGATCTCGGCGTTCGCGAGGTCGATCGTCGCGATCGCGCCGGGCGGCAGGGTCGAGACCGCCTCGAACGGCGTGTCGGTACCCGGAACGCGGTTGAACGCGAGATAGGAGTACAGCCCGTCCCGATCGAGCACGGGTTCGACGTCGGGATGAGCGAGGACGGCCTGAACGGCGGTCGAAAAGACGAAGCCGTCCGAAACGTCGGCGTAGTAGACCGGGTGCGTTCCGAGTCGGTCGGTGACGACCGCCAGGCGGTTTCGCCCGCGCTGGTGGACGAAGACGCTCGCGGTGGCGTTCAGCCCGGCGGCGAAGTCGAGACCGCGTTCTCGATACAGATCGCCGACGAACTCCGAGTCGGTACACCGCAACCCGTGGCGGTTCCGGTAAGACGAGCCCTCGAACCCGTGAACCGAGCCGACCGTCCAGATCGCGTCGTGGCCGTCGGTTCGAACCGGGTCCGTCGGCGGTCCGTGGGTCACCGAGACGATCTGGAGGTCGTCGGCCGCCGTCGTCTCGACGCGTTCCTCGCCGCTCCACGAGAGCACGTCGACCTCCGCGTCCACTGCACTCTCGATCCCTCCAGTGACCCCCCAGACGCCGACCATACACGATTGTAGGAATACCAACACGAATAGTTACCGATATCATAAACGACGCGAACGATCGATAACGGGACCCTACGATCGTCGGTTGCGCGTTCGCGGTCGGGCTCGTCTCTTCCGGGAGCGACGAATACCGCGGGTTTAAGCGCCTCGTCGGGTACCACCGATGTATGAGCGACGAGCAGGAACTCGGCATCACCGAGTCGAAAGAACACAGCACCGGCGAGTGGTACGCGGAAGTGGTCAGGAAGGCCAAGCTCGCGGACTACGCGCCGATGGGCGGTTTCATCGTCACCCGCCCACGCGGGTACGCCCTCTGGGAGGCGATCCAGTCGGATCTCGATCGACGGTTCAAGGAGACGGGCGTCCAGAACGCCTACTTCCCGCTTTTCATCCCCGAGAGCTACCTCGAACGCGAGAAGGACGTCGTCGAGGGGTTCGATCCCGAGGTGGCGTGGGTCACGCACGGAGGCCACGACGAGCTAGAGGAACGCCTCGCCGTGCGCCCGACCAGCGAGTCGATCATCGCGCCGTTTCTGAGCCAGTGGGTCCGCAGCCATCGGGACCTTCCCCTGCGAGTCAACCAGTGGTGTTCGGTCGTGCGGTGGGAAGCCACCGAGACCAAACCCTTCTTCCGCACGAAGGAGTTCCTCTGGCAGGAGGGCCACACCGCCCACCGGGACCACGAGGACGCGTGGGACGAGACGATGACCCGCTTGGAGCAGTACGAGACGCTCTACGAGGAGGTGCTCGCGATCCCCGCGATGCGGGGTCGCAAGCCCGAACACGACAAGTTCCCCGGTGCGGAGACGACGACCACGGTGGAAGCGCTCATGCCCGACGGGAAGTCCGTACAGGGTGCGACCTCCCATCACCTCGGGCAGTCCTTCGCCGAGGCGTTCGACATCACGTTCGTCGACGAGGAGGAAAACGAAACCGTCGCCCACACCACCTCGTGGGGACTCTCCTGGAGGGCGCTGGGCGCGCTGATCATGACCCACGCCGACGACCAGGGGCTCGTGCTGCCGCCCACCGTCGCGCCCGAGCAGGTCGTCGTCGTCCCGATCTGGCAGGAGGAGAACCGCGAGGCGGTCATCGAGTACGGCGAGGGGATCGCCGCCGACCTCGAGGAGGCGGGGTTCCGGGTCGAGTTCGACGACCGCGACGAGCGAAACCCCGGCTTCAAGTTCAACGAGTGGGAGCTGCTCGGGACGCCGCTGCGACTCGAGATCGGACCCAACGAGGTGGCGGACGGCGAGGTCACCGCTGTCCACCGCCCGGACGGCGAGAAGACGGTCGAAGGGCGCGAGGGGATCGTCGACGCCGTCGAAGGGCACCTCGATACCGTCTACGCAAAGCTCTATGCGGCCGCAGAGGAGAACCTGGAGGAGAACGTCCGGGAGGCCTACAGCCGCGAGGAGATCCTCGGGACCCTCGGCAGGCACGGCGGCTACGTGAAAGCGCCGTGGTGCGGAAGCGAGGAGGCCGCAGACGAGATCAAAGAGCAGATCGGTGCGGACATCGTGATGCTTCCCCTCGAAGCGGAAGAGCCGATCGCAGAGAAGTGTGCGATTACGGGTGAGCCGGCCGAGGAGACGGCCTACTTCGCGAAGTCGTACTGACCCCACGACGGTCGCGCAGTTCGCCGTCAATTCGGCTGATATAACAACCGAATGGCAACACATCGCTTTGTTGATGGAATATCAACAGATAGCCGCACTCTATTCAATTAT